>CBFGPY010000098.1:0-7426 GCA_965650755.1 uncultured Chromatiaceae bacterium
CTTTCGTTTAAAAAACAGATAAGGCGTGATGCCGGCGAGTAACATCAGCCCCAACGCCAGCGGGTAGCCATAGGTCAGATTCAGCTCCGGCATATGCGCGAAATTCATGCCGTAGCTGCTCGCGACCAAAGTCGGTGGCAGGAAAATCACTGACACCACCGAGAAAATTTTGATAATGCGGTTTTGTTCGATGTTGATAAAACCCATTGCCGACTGCAGCAGGAAGTTGACGCGCTGCGAAAAAGATTCATTGTGTGGCAGCAGCGATTCAACGTCGCGCAGTACGTCGCGCGCCTGCTCCAGCTGGTCGGCCGGTAAGCGCGCTTTACGCAGCAAAAAGCTGATCGCGCGCTGGGTATCCATCAGACAAAGCCGCACTTTCCAGCTCATATCCTCGAGTTCAGTCAGTTTCGACAGCGATTCCTGAAAGGCTTCGTTTTGTTTACCCTGCAAAATCACCTGGCTGATGGCTTCCAGCGCCAGCGAAATCTCTTCGATACTGTCGGCTAGCTGTTCGATTTTGACTTCAAATAAATCCAGCAGCAGTTCAAAGGCGTTGCTGCTTTGCAGGTGTGCGTTGCGGGCGCGCATCCGGTACAGCCGGAATACCGGCAGTTCGCGTTCCCGCAGCGTAAACAGCCGGCCGTCGCGAATGGTAAAAGCGACGGTGGTGGTGGCGGCACGTTCTTCCTGATAAAAAAACAACGAGTGCACGTGCAGGCCATCTTCGTCTTCGAAGAAACGTGCCGAGGCTTCGATATCGTCCAGTTCTGCACGCAGCGCCAGCTGCTGGCCAAATTGGTCGCTGATAAAACTACGTTCAGCGTCATCGGGTTCCTGCAAGTCCAGCCAAATGGCCTGCTGTACCTGCTCAGCGCTTTGCAGCTCGAGCCGTTCCAGTTTTTGTTGTTGTACGGTAAAGATCCGCAGCATCAGGTGACTCCGTTAATCTAGCCGGAAGATCCAGGAACGACACAGCGCGAGAATATACTTTGAGGTGGCAATACGCCGGTCAGACTGCAACTGACCCGGCAAAACAACAGGGGAGAGGCGGCAGACTGAATTACAACAAAGAAGGTCGACTGGGTATGTCCAAGGAAATGCAGCCTCTGGCGAAAAGTGGTGTTGATCTTAAAGAACCCGCATAGCTCAGGTCAAGGTAAAGCTGGTCAGAACAGCTATCTCGCCTGCAACTAAAAAACAGAACCGCGGGGTAGCGTCCTTGCTAACCTCCGCGGTTCTCTAACCGTTATCAATCTGAGCCTCAGGGCTTATCAGAACTTCTGACTGTAACTTAAGCCGACGCTGACACCTTCTTCGCGTTTTTGCAGAATTTCGCCTTGTTGCAGAATTTCTGTTTCTTCATTCAGCAGGTTTTTCACCGAGAACTTCAGGTTACCTTCCGGCAGGACTGTGTAGCTGTAAGTGAAATCCAGCGAGTGGAATGGCTGCTCGTAGGCGTCGTCTTTACCGTCAATGCCGGCGAAGGCGATGCGTTTGCCAAATACGTTGTAGGTCAGCGTCGCAGTATGGTCTTCGTTGTCGGAATCGTAACCAAGCTGGAAGTTCACCACGTATTTGCTGTGACCGGTCAATGGCCGCACCAGGTTGGTCAGGTTCGACTCGCCCAGCGCCTGCATTTCGATTTCAGACTTACTGAAAGTCACGTTGCTGTTGATAAAGAAGTTATCAACAAACTGACCAAAGTCGCCTTCAAACATATCCAGTTTTTGTAGTGCTTCGGCTTCAATCCCGTATACTTCGCCAGCTAAGGCATTACGGAATGACATCAGCAGGTTACCGTCTGAGCCTTTGAGTTCAATGGCTTCGATTGGGTTCACCATGTCTTTGTAGAACACGCCGATGCTGTAGTTGCTGCCGGAATCTAAGTAAGATTCAAAGCGCATGTCGTAACCTTTGATGTCGGTGCTCTTCAGGTCGGCAAAACCCATCACTTTAAAGTCAGTAATTGGGTCGATAAACAGCACCGGTGTCACTTCGCGTAAATCCGGCCGCACTACAGTTTCACTGAAGCCAAAGCGCAGTTGCGTCTCTTCGGTACGCATCCAGGTGACCGACAGGGCAGGGTATAAATCATCCTGCTGGATCAGCATTTTGCTGACATCGCCTTGCGCTGCACCTGTAGACGGATTCAGCGGTACTGAAACCTGACGGAAGTCTTCATAACGCACACCCAGATTCACCCGCCAGGTGTAGTCGTAAGTGGCTTCCATCGCGACATAGGCGGCGTCGATCATCTGCGCCGCTTTATAGTCGTCGGCGTCACCGGTTACGTCCGAGATCTGAAACCGTTTGGCGGCGTTCTGAATATTGGCGTCGGCAAAAATCTGGCTGTACGCCTGACTTAAATCAGCATTGCTAAAGCCACGGGTGTCAAACTTATAACGCGCCGTTGAAGCGTCGCGCTGACGTTCGAAATAGCTGTAGCCGGTGCTGAAAGACCATTCGGTTTTTTCCGTCGACAGCGGGTATTTGGCATTCCAGCTGACGTTTTCGGTGTTGTCTTCCATATTGCCGAACTGATAAATCACCGCGTTGTCGCTGCGGCGCATGGTTTTGCTTTGCAGCGCACCAGCGTCGTCCAGCGAGCGGACATACAGATACTCGACTTCACCCGGTGCGCGGCGTTCTGCTTTGGCGTCGGTGTACTGCCAGTCGATATTTAAGTCACCGGCCCAGTCCAGCGTATGTTTACCGCGGATCTGGTTGCTGAGCATCGAACGCTCTTCATACAGGATGTTGTAAAATTCGTTTTCGCGGTTGGCTTCGTTGATGGTTTCAATCGAATCACCGATTTTGCGTTTGATGCGATCTTTGGTGTCCTGCAGATAGATGCTGGAAGTTTCGAAGCGGTTGTTGTTGTCCCACTCGAAACCAAAGTTCAGCATGCCGGACAGTTTGACCTGGTGCTCGGTACGCAGAATATCGTCATAGCGGTTCAGCGGTGTCAGTTCGTTGCCGGTGGTGATGGAGTAATAACGTTCCTGATCTTTGCTGTTTTCGCTGGACTGGTCGTAGCTGACACCAGCCATCACGCCAAATACACGCTCGCCGATATCAAAGCGATTGCCCCAGGACATGCTGGCGTCATAGGCCGGGCCTAAGCTTTTTTCACGCACATCGAGGTCGCGGTTCATTTCCAGGCCGAGATTACGGTTAATCAGCTCCGCTTTGGCCAGGTTGTCGGCATTAACACCCCCAAGGCCCTGGGCAATTTTCACCAGATCTAATGAGCCGTATTGCGCGACCGCAGCGCGGAATGGATCGGATAAACTGCGGGTGCCGTCATCACGGCCGCGCCAGTCATCACCGCCGCCGGTGTAGTCTAGGCCCTTGTCACTGCTGAGGCTGTTGTATTCAGTACCGACTGAGAAGCTAAAGACCTGATCTAACGGAATGCTGCTGGTGCGGATATTGATATTACCGCCACCAAAAGCGGCCGGTAATTCCGGCGAATAGGATTTTTGCACCACCATGCTTTCTATGATGCCGGCCGGGAACATATCCATCGGCACGACGTTCCGGGTTGGGTCCGGGCTTGGCACCTGGGCGCCGTTTAACAGCGTGGATGAATAACGCTCACCAAGGCCGCGGACGTAGATAAATTTGTCTTTGACCAGCGTCAAACCGGTCACGCGGCGCAGGGCGGCGGCGGCGTTGCCGTCACCGGCACGGGAGATTTGGTCCATACCCAGCAACTCGGCAACAAAGGGTTGCTGGCGACGCTCTTCAGCGGTGGCGGCGGCTGAGCTCAACAGCCGGCCTGACACGTTAATCCGTTCTACGGCCTGTGTCTCGCTGGCCGTTGCAGCTGGTGCTGCTACTTGCTGTGTGGTTTGCTGGGTTGTTTCCTGTGCTACAGCCGCAGACAACGGCAGGGCTGCGCTGGCAGTTAAGGCCAATAAGACAGCGCGGGCGACGCGGTTCGGGTTTAATTGCAATGGGCCAAATGGGTGCAAGCTACTCATTTTTCTGGATCCTGTCGGCTGTAAATTCCAGCCAGAGTTTTTATCTGCCCGGTTTGGGCCGGGTTCTACACAAAAGTATTTCTCAGCACAAAGCCGGCCTTTGAACACTCAAAAGCCGGCGCTTGATAGTGCTTAGTTGCCTAAACCAGTGGTCCAGCCTTTGGTCCAGTCGTTCGCCGCATCCATGGCACCGACAAAGGTGGTCTTGGTGAAGAAGCTGTCAACGGCAGCCATGTCTTTAGCGGCTGTGGTATCGATGGTGTACAGGCCGTTCAGCACAGCAGCCTGGTCGGCAGCAGTTTTGTTGCCTTGCTGGCCTTCAAACCATTGTTTAACTGTCATCGTTGGCGACACAGTGCCTTTAAATGGTTCCGGGCAACCCAGGACTGAGTGCGTCATTACCAGTTTGGCGCTGGCTGCTAAAGCCTGAGATTGTGTTGATTCAATTTCCAGACATTCGCCCATGGCGCCAGTGTCCGTTTTAGGACCTGCTACCAGAATGTTGTGCAGCTTGGCTGAAGTACCAGCGCGCAGCAGGATGCCTTCTGAATCCATGTCAGCAGACTTAAAGGTGTTGCCGATGATGGTCATGTTGGCGATAGTTGGCTCTGACAGTGGCGTCGCTGAAAAATTGGTTGATTGGTTATCAGCTTCGATACCACGGTTAGTCACTGTGTTGGCCGCATCGTGTTTCACCAGCAGGAACTGCGCTTTACCGTTCCAGCCGTCAGTCCAGTCCAGTGAATCGTCTTCGTTACCAGTTAACACCACATATTTGACGTTGACAGTACCGCCGAACAGTTCCAAACCATCATCAAGGTTTTTGTGGATTTGGATGTGGTCCACCACAGTGCCTTTACCGACGCCAGCCAGGGTCAGACCGTTTAACTCGTTGTCTTTAATCACTTCGTAACCGGCGTTGCGGATTTGCACGTACTTGATCACGCCAGAGTTGTCATCGGCTTTGTAACCGCCGTATGGGCCGGCGTTGCCTTCTGCTTCGATAGAACAGGTGGTCGCCGCCTGGTCACACTTGTTGCTTGGCGCGTTACCCAGCACCACAATACCGCCCCATTGGCCGGCGCGGGTGGCAGAGCCAATCACGTCCTGCAGCGAGGTGAACACGATAGGCGCAGTCGGCGAACCTTCCGCCATCAGTTTGCTGCCGCGGGCAATCACTAAATAATCCTGACCAGATTTGCCGTAGATTCGCACACCCGGGTCAATGCTCAGCGTGGCAGATGTGGTGTTGTCGCCACCGACAGTGACTTTGTCGTTTAACACATCATCTGCACCGGCTTTTAATGCCACGTTGCTGGTTAATGTGCCTTTGACTTCACAGTTCAGTTTACCGGTTAAAGACGCCACTTCTGTGGTGCCTGCCGGGCAAGCCGTCAGCGCAGCATTGCTGGCGTGTAAGCCGTGGGTCCAGCCTTTGGTCCAGTCGGTGATGCCGTCAAATGCACCGATATAAGTCACGTTGTCGAACCATGGGTCGACAAAGTTCTGCATGTTGTAACCTTTGCCAAGCGCCGGTGATGTGGCCGCAGGCATGTAACCGCCCAGCAGCGGGTCGGCAGTGCTGTTGTCTGGCTGGGCCGCAAACCATTTTGCTACGTCTAACAGCGTGTTGCCGGCAGCATCTTTTGGTGATTTAAAGTTTTCCGGGCAATTTACAATAGAGTTACGGAAAATGATTTTGCCGCTGTTGGCGTTGGCAACTGATTCTGGTGTTTCGATTTCAAAACACTCACCCATGCCTTTTGGCCCGGTGATGATGGTGTTGTAAATCTCACCGGCAGTACCGGCGCGCAGCAGGATACCTTCAGAATCGGCCGCGGCTGATGTGAAAGCGTTACCGATAATGGTGATGTTTGACAGCCGTGGTTTTGACACTGGTGTCGCGTCAAATTTTGAAGACTGGTTGTCAGCTTCTATGGCGCGGTTGGCTTCAAGGTTGTTCGGGTTGTGACGAATAAGCACGTGTTGCACACGGCCGGTCCAGCCGTCGGCCCAGTCCAGTGAGTCGTCGCGGTTACCGGTCAGCACTAAGTGTTTCAGATCTACAGTACCGCCGAAGAACTCCACGCCGTCGTCTGAGTTGTTATGCACTTGCAGGTAGTCCACCACAGTGCCTGAACCGACACCGGCGAAAGTGACACCGTTTAATTCGTTGTCTTTGATGACTTCGTAGCCGGCGTATTTCACCTGCACAAATTTCAGGATCCCGCTGCTGTCAGTCGGGCGGTCGCCACCGTATGGGCCGGCGTTGCCTTCCGCTTCAATTTTACAAGCGGCCAGCGCAGCTGCATCACACTTGTTGGTCGGTGCTTTACCCAGCAGCACGATGCCGCCCCATTGGCCGGCAGACGCATCGTTGGCAGTACCAATCATGTCGTTCACTGATGTGAACACGATAGGCGCGTTAGCAGAGCCAACTGCGCTGATTTTAGAACCGCGGGCGACTACTAAGAAATCGGCACCGGATTTACCAAACACTGTAGTGCCAGGTTCAATGGTCAGGGTGGCGCTGTTGGCGTTGTCATTACCGACCTGTACTTTACCGCTTAAAGCCCAGACGATGCCAGAAGTGAAAGTGGCGTCTGCTGTTAAAGTGCCGCTGACTTCACAAATGGTTTTGCTGATGCCACCGACAGCTGCGCCTTCTTTGGCGAAGCTTGGACATTTGCTGGTAGGAGTGGTCGGTGTGGTTGGGTTTGTTGGTGTGGTCGAGCCATTCCCGGTGCTAATCACAATGTCACCGCCGCCACAACCAGCCAGGAACAAAGCAGTCGAAATTGCGCTTAACTTTAAAATCTTGCCGAATGCCATCTTAATCTCCGTCGATGCAGTGGGTCATAAAAAACTGCAGAGACGGTAAAGCGCGGGCGTGACTGTTTTATGACAGAATGTTGGCAGGCAGATGACAGTGTTGGCGGCTACAAGCGTGACGCAGGCTGGCGGCCATACTGTCAAAAAAGCTTCAGAAAACTGTCACGGAACTGTCTTACCAGTTCGTAATATTTTGCTGCCGGTATGCGATGGCCGGCTGTGCTGTCGCAGGTAAAAAAATCACGCACAGCTGAAGCTGTATGCAAATGAATTGTGACAAAGTCAGCACCGGACTGCTGTCTTTCATAAAAATGTCATAATAAGGCGGGATACTGAGCGCAGTACCCAAAACCTCGGATGATGGTAACAGGCTATGTCGAGACGAATTCTGATAGTGGAAGATGAAGCACCAATTCGCGATATGTTGTGTTTTGTGCTGGAGCAAAATGGATATCAGGCCAGTACAGCGGCTGATTTTGACAGTGCAATCAATCAGCTGGTGGAACCTTACCCGGATTTAGTGCTGTTGGACTGGATGCTGCCCGGTGGCAGTGGCATTCAAATTGCCAAAAAAATGAAACAACATGAACTGACCCGCAGCATTC
>CBFGPY010000099.1:0-7426 GCA_965650755.1 uncultured Chromatiaceae bacterium
TCGAATGGCCGGTGATCGCTTGTCGCGTCATGTCGGCGGCGGCAAATTCGCGCATTAATTTTGTCAGCCATTTGCCGTTCAGGTTGTAGCGCAGCGGATGCGCCAGCACGGCGATACCGCCGGCATCGTGGATCCACTGCACGGCTTCATTCAGGCTGACCCAGTTGTTGGGGACATAACCGGCTTTACCACGCGCCAGATAGTGCTTAAATACCCCGGCCATCGAGCTGGCTTTGCCGATATTCATCAGATGGCGGGCAAAATGGGTGCGGGTCACAGCACCGCCGTTGGCTAGTGCCAACACGGCTTCGAGGCAATCCGGCACATTGTGTTTGGTCAGACGCCGCGCCATTTCGCGGGCGCGCTCCAGCCGGCGTTCTTGCTGGCTGGCCAGCCGCTGTTGCAGTTGCGCGTCAGCCGGTTCAATAGCAAGCCCAACAATATGGATCTCAAATTCATACCAGCTGGTGGAGATCTCCACGCCGTTAATCAGCTGCAGCGGCAGTTGCTGTTCGGCAATGGTTGCGTGCGCCGGCGCGAGGCCCAGCAAAGTGTCATGATCGGTGATCGCCAGCACATCGACTTTGCGTTCAATCGCCCTTGCCAATAAATCGGCAGGACTGAGCATACCGTCGGAGTAAAAAGTGTGACTGTGCAGATCAAATTTCATGTATAGCTCAATGGGCGTGAAGAGCGCGCTCAATCAGCAACGCTTAGCCGCCAATTGTGCCACAGAAGCAATGCTGCGGCTATGCGTGATGCCCGCTTGTCTTGTTGACCTGCGGCCTACTCAGGCACAGTGCTGGCAGCGCAGTGCAAATGGCAGCAATTTTAACCGAGCCGGCGCTATCACTTCGCCGCATTGCTCACAGAAACCATATTCGCCGCGCTGCTGGCGATCCAAAGCCAGATGCAGTTGCAACAGTTCACGCTGTAATTGTTGTTCCAGCTGCTGTAATACTTCGTCATTTTCACGCTGCTGCGCCTGTTCGGCACTGTCAGCGTCATGGTCCTGACGTAAATCGCGTTGTACTGCACTTAATCGTGTTTGTAACTGCTGTTGTAAATCCAGTAACAGTTGGCGTTGCTCGGACATATCGGCCTCCCGGACCATTGGTTTGCTGCTGTCTTTAATCTACGCCTTCAACGGGAGCTGGTGTTGATCCAGCGCAACAGCCCAAGCAATAGCACCAACCAAACCAGACATCCAGACACCTTTACGGTTTTATTTTCCAATTTCGCCGATTTTTGCTTGACGCCATCCCCGCATTTGCGGTTTTATGTGGGCCTGACCAATGTCTGGTCGCGATATTCAAGGAATACACAATGGCCGTTTCACACACTCTCAGCGTAACAACGCTGATCATCTGGTGGTGGCATACTCCTTAGCGGGCGTGTGTTGGCGGTGTATTCCGAAAAACCAAAGGCCCGTTCTCACAACGGGCCTTTGTCGTATCTGGCAGGACCAATTTTTAAAGCGTGGAGTAAAACATGAGCACAACAGCATTGATTTCCTGGCGATGGTGGCAATTTTCCAAGGGCAATTGTGGCCCGGCGTTGGATTATTGTCGTTTTAATTAAGGTCAGCTGACCGCCCGCACCGGCGACGGAGCCTCGCGGGAATACAGGAACTTCCGGATGATTTTCAGTCATATCACACAGACCCCGGGCGAAGTTGCATCTATTGCCACCGCCATCCCTTACCAAAGCGACGCTTTGGGCTGCTATCAGCAGTTAAGCCGTTTGAGCCCATACAGCCTGCTGCTTGAATCGGCCGAAATTGACAGCAAAGACAATTTAAAAACCCTGTTATTACTGGACGCGGCGCTGCGCATTGAATGCCGGGACCTGTTGGTCCGGGTCGACGCCGTCTCCGACAATGGCCTGCCGCTGCTGCAATTTCTGCAAGACAAACTGCAAGGCCTGGCGCTACTTGAACGCGGCAGCAGCAGCCTCAGCGTGCAATTCAGCCGGCCAGACCCGCTGTGCGATGAAGCCACGCGTTTATTGGCCCCAACGCCCCTGTCAGTACTGCGCGTGTTACAACAAAGTTTATGCAGTCACAGTGACGAGCCCTTTGCGGTATTTTTAGGCGGTGTCATCGGCTACGACTATGTCGCCAGTGCCGAACTGCTGCCAGACGTACCGGTGGGCAACAACGCTTGTCCGGATTTTGTGTTTTACCTGGCGGAAACCCTGCTTGTGCTGGACCACCAGCGTCAGCAAGCGCGGCTGGTCGGTAATGTATTTTGCGGCGAGCAGGCGATGCAAAGCTGTTTTGGCATCGGCAAGCGGCTGGAGCAACTGAACCGCGTGTTACAGGGTGCCTGTGTGTTTGACCCGGCATTAGAAAGTCGTTCAGCCGTAAGCCCCGCCGCTTTACAGGTTGATATCAGCGATGTGGCATTTAGCGCGCAAGTCGAGCAGCTTAAACACAATATCGTTGCCGGCGACGTGTTTCAGGTGGTGCCCAGTCGCTGTTTCAGTCTGCCCTGCCCGTCGCCATTGGCCGCCTACGCGCGCCTGAAACAACAAAACCCCAGCCCTTATATGTTTTATCTGCAGGACCCGGCATTTGTGTTATTCGGCGCTTCACCGGAATCGGCACTGAAATTTGACGCCGCCAGCCGCCAGGTTGAGATTTATCCGATCGCCGGCACCCGCCGCCGTGGTTTTAATGCTAAAGGCCAGCTAGACCGCGACCTCGACAGCCGGATTGAACTGGAACTCAGACAAGACGAAAAAGAAAAAGCCGAACATCTGATGCTGGTCGATTTAGCCCGTAACGACGTGGCGCGCATCAGTGTACCGGGCAGTCGATATGTCAAAGAGTTGCTGAAAGTCGACCGCTATTCTTACGTGATGCATTTAGTCTCCCGCGTGGTCGGCACGTTAAAACCAGAACTCGATGCGCTGCATGCTTATCAGGCCTGTATGAATATGGGCACTTTAGTTGGCGCACCTAAAGTGCGGGCGGCAGAACTGATCCGCCAGGTTGAAGGCAAAAAACGCGGCAGCTACGGTGGCGCCGTGGGTTATTTATCCGGCAACGGTGATTTTGACAGCTGCATTGTCATTCGCAGTGCTTATGTGCAAAACGGCATCGCTTATGTGCAGGCCGGTGCCGGCGTGGTGTTTGATAGTGTGGCGCAGGCTGAAACCGAAGAAACCCGCAGTAAAGCCCAGGCGGTATTAAGTGCCATTCTGGCGGCGCATACCGCAGACAGTGTTGCAACGCAAAGCACAGGAGGTACCCAATGAGCCTGGTGTATTTACTGGATAACAAAGACTCTTTTACTTACAACCTGGTCGATGAACTGGCGCAGCTTGGCTGCACGTTAAAGCTGTACCGCAACACTGTGCCGGCGGCTTATATCTTCGACAAAATGTGTCAGGAAAGCGAGCCTGTGGTGCTGCTGTTGTCGCCTGGCCCTGGCGCACCAAAAGATGCCGGTTCTATGCCGGAACTCATCAGTCTTTGTGCCGGCCGTTTTCCGATGCTGGGGATTTGTCTTGGCCATCAGGCCTTAGTTGAGCATTATGGTGGAGTGGTCGGCCGTGCCGGTGAAACTGTGCACGGCAAAACTTCATTGATTGATTTAGCTGACCACCCGCTGTTTGCCGGTTTACCGCGGCCTTTTGCCGTCGCCCGTTATCATTCATTGATGGCGACCGAAGTGCCCGCTTGCCTTCAGGTTATTGCCAACTATCAGCATATCCCGATGGCAGTGCTGCACAGCGAACATCAAGCGCTGGGTTATCAGTTCCATCCGGAATCTATTCTGACCACGCAAGGCAAACCGCTGTTGGCGCAAAGTCTGGCGTTTTTAACGCAAGGAGCCCAGGTATGACACAGCCATCGACCCCACGTGAGCTGGAACTGGCTACTGTCAGCCAATTGTTGAATCGCGAATCGTTAAGCGAAGCGCAAAGCGAAGCTTTTTTTGCCGGTGTCGCGCGCGGGGATATTGACCCTATTGTGCTCGCGTCTGTGCTGACCGCGCTGAAGCTCAAAGGTGAAACTGCGCTGGAAATTGCCGGTGCCGCCAAAGCCTTTCGCGCTGCAGCAACGCCGCTCCCCGATACAGGCATGCCTGTCATCGACTGTTGCGGCACCGGTGGTGATGGCAGTAACACCATCAATATCTCAACCACTGCCGCTATTGTGGCCGCAGCTATGGGGCTGAAAGTTGCCAAACACGGCAACCGCAGTGTGTCGTCGCAAAGTGGTTCAGCTGATTTGCTGGAACAGCTTGGCATTGAAATCCAGATGAACCCGCAAACCGCCGCCCGGACACTGCAACGGGCCGGCGTCAGCTTTTTGTTTGCGCCTGTGTATCACAGTGGCATTCGCCATGCGATGACAGTGCGCACCGCGCTGAAAACCCGCACTTTGTTTAATTTGCTGGGGCCTTTGTTAAACCCGGCGGCGCCTAAGTTTCAATTATTGGGCGTCTATGACAAGGCGCTGTGCCCGATATTGGCAGAAGCGCTGTTGCAGCTGGGCGTTGAACGCGCCTGGGTGGTGCACGGTGAAGGCTGTGACGAAATTGCACTGCACGGCGTGACAGATGTCTGTGAAGTCCGTGACGGTCAAATCCAGCAGTTTCGTTTAACCGCTGCCGATTTTGGCCTGACACCAGTGCCACTTGACGCTTTACGCGGTGGTAAACCGGCCGAAAATGCTCAGGCAAGCCGCGATATTCTGTCAGGCAAAGCACCTGCGGCACATCGGGCAGCCATCGCCGCCAATGTCGCGGCGATGCTGAAAATTTGCGGCCATGGCGAAGATCTAGCCGCCAATACCCAAGCCGTGCTTGCGCTACTTGCGACAGATCAGGCAATGACCACCTTACAGCAGTTCCGGGAGGCCAGTCATGGCAACTAATCCAACAGCAACACCAGCTTCGACATCGGCGGCATCAGCCAAGCCGAATATTTTACAAACCATCATTGCGCATAAAACGCTGGAAGTGGCTGAGGATAAAATCGCGCTGCCACTTGATAGTTTTATCGCTGAAGTGGTACCGACAAGGCGCAATTTCCTTAAAGCACTGACCGCGCCGGGCGCACGTTTTATTCTGGAATGCAAAAAGGCTTCACCGTCCAAGGGGCTCATTCGCGCCAATTTTGATTTAAAAGAAATCGCCGGCGTCTATGGCAAATATGCCGACTGTATTTCAGTGCTGACCGACAAAAAGTTCTTTCAGGGCAGTTACGACTACCTGAAAACGATGCGAAGCCTGGTCGACCAGCCGCTACTGCACAAAGACTTTATCATCGACGAATATCAGATTTACCGCGGCCGTGCCTGTGGCGCCGATGCCGTGCTTTTGATGTTGTCGGTGCTGGATGATACGCAGTATCAGCAGCTGGCGGCGCTGGCGCACCGTCTGAACATGACAGTGCTGACTGAAGTCAGTAACGAAGATGAAACGCTGCGCGCCGTGGCGCTTAAAGCTGAACTGATTGGCATTAATAACCGTAACCTGCGCACTTTAGAGACTGATTTAAACACCAGTTTCCGCCTGGCGCGGCTGGTACCGCCATCAACGCCATTGGTCAGCGAATCCGGTATTTATTTTAATCATCAGGTCCGTCAGCTCGGTAAAGTCGCCACCGCCTTTTTGGTCGGCAGCTCTTTGATGGCTGAGCCGGATTTACACCGTGCAGTGCACGCCTTAACCCGCGGCGAGCATAAAGTCTGTGGTCTCACCACACCAGAGCAGGCGCAGCAGGTTGCCGCTGCCGGCGCTATGTATGGCGGGTTGATTTTTTACCCGCCATCACCGCGTTTTGTCACGCTCGAACAGGCCAAAGCCATTCGCGACAGCGCACCACTGCGTTTTGTCGGCGTGTTTGTCAATGAAGCGCCAGCGCAGGTGGCCTTGGTAGCTCGTGAATTAGCATTAGCAGCAGTGCAGCTGCACGGCGACGAAGATGAAAGTTATATCGCCGGCTTAAAAACTTTGTTACCCAAAGGCTGTGAGATTTGGCAGGCCTATCGCGTCAAAGACAGGCTGCCGCAGTTTAGCCACAACGCCGACCGGATTTTACTCGATGCTTATCAGCCGGGCATTCCTGGTGGCACCGGTTTGTCGTTTGACTGGGATCTGCTTGGCGAGCGCATTTTACATAAACCCGTGATGCTGGCCGGCGGCCTAAACCCCGACAACGTCCAGCACGCATTAAAAACGGCCGCCAGCGGCCTGGATATGAATTCCGGCCTGGAATCGGCGCCTGGCGTCAAAGATCCGGCCAAAATTATCAGCGCCTTTCAACGTATCAGAGAATTCAGTTTCGGAGAGACCAGTCATGACAGCACCCAAGCTTAACCCTTATTTTGGTGACTACGGCGGCATGTTTGTGCCGGAGTTATTAGTCCCGGCCCTGCTGCAACTCGAGCAGGCTTTTATTGATGCACAACAGGACCCGGCATTTTTAGCCGAGTTCCAGCAGCTGCTGAACGAATACGCCGGCCGGCCGACGCCGCTGACGTTAACGCGCAATATTTCCCCCAATCCTTTGGTGAAAATCTATTTAAAACGCGAAGATTTACTGCACGGCGGCGCGCACAAAACCAATCAGGTGCTGGGCCAGGCGTTACTGGCTAAACGCATGGGCAAAAAAGACATTATTGCTGAAACCGGCGCCGGTCAGCATGGTGTGGCCACCGCCTTAGCCTGTGCCCTTTTGGGCCTTAACTGCAAAATTTATATGGGTGCCAAAGACATTGAACGCCAGCAGCCGAACGTATTTCGCATGAAGCTGATGGGCGCGACTGTGATCCCGGTCACTGCCGGCTCCGGCACACTGAAAGATGCGGTCAATGAAGCGATGCGCGATTGGTCCGCCAGCTACGCCACCAGTCATTATTTGCTAGGCACCGCCGCGGGCCCGCATCCATTCCCGACTATTGTGCGCGAATTCCAGAAAATGATTGGTGAAGAAGCCAAGCAACAAATTCTGCAGGCTGAAGGCAAATTGCCCGACGCGGTGCTGGCTTGTGTTGGCGGCGGCTCCAATGCCATCGGTATGTTCGCTGACTTTATCAAAGAAGAAGGCGTGCGGCTGATTGGTGTCGAGCCTGGCGGCATGGGCATCAATACCCATCAGCACGGCGCGGCACTGTCGACCGGTAGTTTTGGCATTTTACATGGCGCTTATACCGCCATTATGCAAACCGCCGACGGCCAGATTGAAGAGTCCTACTCCATTTCTGCCGGTCTCGATTATCCGGCAGTCGGCCCACAGCACACTTATTTATCCTCGATTGGCCGCGCCGAATATGTCGCGATTAACGATGATGAAGCCTTAGAAGCCTTCCAGTTACTGGCCAAATCGGAAGGCATTATTCCGGCGCTGGAAAGCTCGCACGCCCTGGCACACGCACTAAAAATGGCCAAAGCCGCGACGGAGCCGATGG
>CBFGPY010000100.1:0-7341 GCA_965650755.1 uncultured Chromatiaceae bacterium
TGGTATCGCACAAGCGCTGCTCGGCGACCCAAAACTGCTGATCCTCGATGAACCCAGCGCCGGGCTGGACCCGCAGGAGCGGGCGCAGCTGCATAATGTGCTGTGTGAGATCAGCCGCGACCGGCTGGTGCTGCTGTCGAGCCATATTGTTGACGACATCGAGCAGCTCTGCCCGCAGGTCGCCATCCTGCTGCAGGGCCAGATTGTGCTGCAGGGCGACACCCAGGATTTAATCAGCCCGCTGAACGGCCAGATTTGGCAGGCTTTTGGCTCCGATATCGACCTGCCGCCGCAGGCGCAACTGCTGCAGCGCAGTTACCAGCGTGGGATCCCGCTACAACGTGTGTTTGCACCGCAATGCCCCGGCCCGGATTTTTCGCCGGTCGCCGCCACTTTGCAGGACCGCTATTTTCTGGCGCTGGCGAAGCAGGAGGCCACGCAATGAAACTCTGGTCCCTGCTTTTGAATGAATGGCGGTTTTACCGGGTGCAGCCGCTGTTTTGGCTCAGTATGCTGCTGGCGCTGGCATTTGCCGCGCTGGTCAATCTGAACCCTGGCGCTATCGACGCACAGCCGGAAAAAGCGCTGCTGCTGCGCCATAGTATGCTGCTGATGACGATTCAGCCGCTGTTGATTGGCGTGTTGGCTCCGCTACTTCTGTTACGTGACAGCCAGCATGGCATCAGCGCACTGATTGACGTGACGGCACAAAGCCGCCGCCAGAGGCTGGTGGTCCGCGCGCTCGGGCTCTGGCTTGGTGCGGCGCTACTGCAGCTGTGTTTTGTGCTGATGGTTGCGCTGGTGTTTTCGACGACCTATACCGACGCCACAGGCATCTGGCGCTGGTCCTGGCAGTTATTGCTGGTGCAGCAATTGCCGGAGCTGGCACTCTTAACCGCGCTGGCCTTGTGGTGCAGTTGTCGCAGTCAATCACCGATAGTGCAGTATCTGCAAGGTGCTACGGTCTGGCTGGGATATATGCTGCTGGCGGCTGCGACCGGTTCGCCGCTGATGGCGAACAGTCAAAGTCTGTCGCCGCTGCTCAGCCAGCTGATGTTGTATCTGGACCCTTATGCGCTCACACCTGTGCTCGCGCAGTTGCGCCAAAGCGGCGAGATGCCGGCCGGCCTGAGCCAGCTGGGAACAACCTTCTGGCTAAACCGGGTGCTCATCATCACCTTAGCCGCGTGGTTATGCTGGCGCGCCTTGCTGCAAGGGCCGGTTGCAGCAGGCCATGCTAAACCTCGAGCGAGTGCTGACGTCCCCGTAACTACTGCAACAGCGCAGTACCGGCCTTGTCCGCCAAAGGCAGCGCGCAGTTGGCCAGTCCTTGCGGCCTTGCTGCGTCTGCAGTTGCAGCAGCTGCTTTATCAATATGGCACTTTGCTGGCGCTGTTGGCGCTTAGCTTGCTGATCTTCAGCGAGGTCTATACCGGCCTGGGGTATGCCGAAACTTTCAGTCAGCTGGTACCGGACAGCCGCGATGCATTAAACCGGGTCAGTGGTGATGTGATCCCCAGGTTTGGTCTGCTGCTCGTGGCCTTCTGGGCGCATCAGGTAGCCTGGCTGAACCGCCAGCAGCGGATGGACGGGCTGGTCGCCGCGACGCCGGTGTCATCTGCGTTGTTGCTGATGAGTCAGTTCGTCACGTTATCCGGTCTGGTTGTGCTGCTGATCACGCTGAGTCTGGCAGCTGTCGCGATTGCGCAGTTCATGTTAGAGGTGCCGTTGAACCTGACGGAATACAGCCAACAAGGCTTGTTACTGTTGCTGCCGCTCTGGTGCTGGACGGTCTTATTACTGGCCTGTCATGCGTTATGGCGCCAGCCGCTGTGGGCCAATCTGGCGGTGGCAGTCTTGCTGGCCTTTGGTTTGTCGCCACTGCCGGATTTGCTGCAGCTGCAACACCCGCTCTGGCGCATTGGTCAGAGCCAGTTACAGCTGCCGGATCATGTATGGGGCTATCAGGGCACATTGGGCAGTACAGCGCAAAGTTTTGCTGGCAGTCTCAGCACGGGCGGGTTCTGGCCTTATCTGTGGCTCTGGGCTTTGCTGGCCAGCAGCCTGTTGGCCCTGGCGCTGCAGTTTTATCACCGCGGCACCGGTATCAGCCGGCTGAAACTGCCTGCTGTTCTGACGCCACTGACAACCTGTGCCACTGTCTTCGCTGTGCTGGCTGTGCTGGCTGTGTTGCAGGGCTGGTCTTTGCACCAACAGCTCGATGCGGCCGGTACGCTGCAAAGCCGTGACGAGCGGCTGGCGAAACGCGCTGCCTATGAGCAGCAGTATCAACACTGGCGCGCCCTGCCACAGCCAGTGGTGCAACAAGTGACGCTGCAGGTCAGCCTGGACCCGCACACTCAACAGGCGGGCATCATCGCCACACTGCGGCTATTTAACCCACACCAGCAGCCTGTTTCAGAACTGTTAGTGGGGTTCCCTGGCCTGCAGCAGCCCGCCGAACTCCAACAGCTGCAACTGCAAAGTGCTAACGTTGCGGAATTAGACAGCGGGCTGGGACAACAGGTATTCAGCCTGCAACTGGCGCCGGGTGGCAGCACCGAATTGCAGCTGACCTATCAACTGCGGCAACAAGGCCTGGCACCGGCACCAACACATCAAATCATCCGGCCTGAATTCAGCTATCTGCGGTTACTGCAGTTGCTGCCGCAAATTGGTTTTGTGCCGGACCTGCGCCTGCGCGACGACGCCGAGCGCACGCGTTTTGGCCTGGCGCCGCTGCCGGCGTCTGAGACTCAGCCGTCCGTGCTGGCCGCGCAGCACACACCCGCTTCAGCGCGTTATGACTGGGCCATGCTGGAGACCACCATCGCAGTGCCGCTGGGCTATCAGGGCATAGCCGCCGGCGCTTTGCTCAAAAGCTGGCAGGCGGATGGCCAGCAGTTTTTCCACTACCGCACCGAGGCTCCTGTACGCAATTTGCCGGCGTTGATTGCGGTGCCGTGGCAGAAGCAAAACAACAAAGCGACCGGTGTCCCACTCGAGATCTACAGCCCTGAATTTAATCAAGCGACTGATTTAACCATGCAGGCGATGCAGGACACTGTGCAATGGTTCAGCGCCAACATCGGCGCTTACCCAGGCGACGCGCTGCGGCTGGTGATGATGCCCGACATTGGCCCAACCGGCTATGCGCTGCCGCAGCTGGTGCTGATCAATCACCGCGTTGGCCTGCGTGCGAAGCCCAGCGCTGACGCGCCTTTTAGCCAGGTGTACCGGCGCGCCGCGCATGAAGTGGCGCATCAGTGGTTTGGCCATGGCATCGGCAATGGCGTGCCTGGTGACAGTGCTTTTCTGGTGGAGTCTGTGACCAAATATGCCGAGCTGGTATTGCTCGAGCAGCAGTTTGGCGTGGCCGCGATGCAGGGCTTAGTCGAATTTGAGCAGCAACGCTTTGCCCGCGCCCAGGCCGGCAGTCTGGCCGCCGCCAGCAGTCTGATTGATGCCGAAGAGTCTTATGACCAATATTCCCGCGCCACGCTGGTGTTTGCCAGGCTGAGGGCTGAACTGGGGGATGCGGTGATCGTGGAGGCACTGCGTCAGCTTTGGCAACAGCATCGTTATCCGTTGCCGCCGGCCAGTGCGATGGATTTTGTCCGGGCGCTCAGGACGCAAAGCCCGGCCAGCAAGTTGCCGCTCATCAATCAACTACTGCTGGGGACTGATATCAGGCCTTTGCTCAACGAAGAGTAACGAACGGCCAGGCAAGCTGATATACTGCGCTGGTTTTTTAACCTGCGCGTTTACATTTACCCCATCAACAGCTACAAGGAGTCTTTTGATGAAAAAACCACTGCCGCATCAGCATCAGCGCGGCGAAATTCAGGACAATATGCTCAAAGCCGTTATCACCAGCCCGCTGTTCAGAACCCGGGTGGTCAAAGCGAAAAAAGGTAAAGGTTCGTATAGCCGAAAAGACAAATACGAGAAAAAGGGGCGACAATCGCAAGATTTCGCCCCTTTTTGTTGGCTGTTTTTTTGCCAGTATTTAGTTTTAGTCCAGACCTTCAGGCCACTGCCGCACTAACTGCACTAACCGCGTTATTTTCACATCACTGAGTTGGCGATAGTCCAGATAAGGACAAACCAGCAGCCGCAATCTTTTCGCCACAGCAAACTCGTCATCCAGCCAGACCAAGCCGCCGGTTAACGACTCAGGTAATAGCCCTGCAACCAGTAAATCCCGCGCATGCTGGCGGCCGGCGATAATATGCAGCGTGGTGTCTTCAGCAGCAAAACCAACCTGACCAAACAGCAAGGCGGTATCAGAACCAGCCTGCAGCAAAACCCGATCCCGCCATTGTTGCCAGCTCGCCGCGCCTTGCAGGTCTGGCTGCCAGGGTGTTGGCAAGGCCCAGACCAATTTGGCATAGACGTTAAACACCTTGCGCCAGCCATTGCCACAGTGCTGGTAAATCTGGTCAATTTGGCCGGGCAACAGCGCTACGCAGGAATCAAGCCCGGCAAACTCGGCCATCGGCGGTGCTTTGGCGACATAGACGCGCAAGCGCGCCTTTGCGTCGCCTAAGCCAGGTTGCTGCAACAGGGTCACAGCTGCTGCGTTTTCAGCCATGCGTCAACCTGCGCCGGGATGCGTTTGACGCGATCTAACCGGCGTTCGATACCGGCAGCCGCTTCCAGATAGGCAGTTTTCACTGGCTTGGTCGTTGCTGCCGCTGCTTTTTGCCGTAACAGGCTTGCGGTGGCGGCATCGCGCGCTGAACCTAACAATGAAGCATCAAAACCATCGCGGCGCAGCGGATCTAAACGCTCGTCAAACGCCGCCTGATTGGCCAGATAAAAATCATAGGCCAGCTGCGTATGTTCCAGCGCAACCCGGTTTAACAACCCAGGCGCAAATTGTTTTGGCGTTAAATCGGTCAGTAACAACGCCAGCGCCTGTTTAGCCAGCGCCGCATCTTTGGCCGAAGCCAGCGCGCCTAACAGGCGGCGTTTTTCCGTGCTGTTGCTGGTGTTGGCGGCCAGCGTTTTCAGCTGTGCAAAGTCAGCTGCCGTGGCCTGAGTGCCGACAATTTTCAGCACCACGCCGTATAGATCGCCAGGTAATACATTTTTATCGGTCTGACTGGCAGCAAATCTTTTCCGCGCTTCGCCAATAACTTCTTGATCGCCAAGCTCCGCCAGCACGCCAATCAGGCTGCTGCGCAGAATGCTGGTGTTATCAGACTCACCGGCCTGTTTTTCCCAGCCGACTTTGGCAAACAACGCCTGTGCCCGTTTCAGCGCAAAAGCTTTGTAAGCAGCTTCGCCCGGTAAATCACGATATAAATCGGTAAAGCCTTCTAACTGCTGCACCACATCGGTGGAAATAATAGGGTTGGCATCAACCGGCAGTTGCTGCGTCAGTGCCAGATAACGGCTGATGTCGCTGTAACCGGCGTAACCCAGTGCCACGCTGTCTTTGAGTAAACCCAGCTGATCAACCGCCGGCAATGTTGCAAAGCCTTTCACCACATCGGCGAATAACGCATCGCTGTAATCCACCCGGTAATAACCAGTCTGGCCGGCGTTGACCGTCACAGCGCCACAACCCGGCAAAGTCATAGTCTGCCCGGCATCACCACGAATTTCAGCGCGGGCTGCCGCCTGACCGGCGACTTGTGCGGTGACCGGCACTGTCCACTGTTGTGCTTGTTTTGACGCCGCATCCAGACCAAAGCGGCCTTGGGTTAAGGTCAGCGTTGTGTTGCCCTGCTGACATTCAGCTTTTAAAGCCGTGATTAAAGGCACACCAATCTGGTTGGTAAAATCGTTGGCAATGGCTTCTACCGGCCGGCCTGAAGCTTGCGCTAAGGCTTGCCACAGGTTGCTGGTCACTGTATTGCCATACTGGTGTTTTTGCATATAAGCACGCACACCGGCGCGGAACGCCTCTTCACCGAGATAAGCTTCCAGCATAGTGATGACCGACAAGCCTTTGGAATAGGTAATACCGTCAAAAGCAGCATTGGCTTCTTCCAGATTACGCACCGGCTGCACTATCGGGTGCGACGTTTCCTGCGCATCCTGGAACATGGCGTAATTGCGCGAACCGACAGCACCTAATTCGGCATGCCACTGCGGATAAAAATGCTGGCTGGCTTTGGATTCCATCCAGGAAGCAAAACCTTCGTTCAGCCATAAATCATCCCACCACTGCATGGTGACAATATTGCCAAACCATTGGTGCGCCATTTCGTGGCCGACCACGGCAAACACTTCTTGTTTGTCACTGGTGTTGGAGAATTGCGGGTCAAGCAATAAGGTGCCTTCGAAATACATCACGGCGCCCCAGTTTTCCATGGCACCAAAACCACCGGCGCCCGGCACTGCGATATGGTCCAGCTTTGGCAGCGGATACTGCACGCCGAAGTAATCGTTGTAATAATCCAGCAGTTGGTATGAAGCGTTTAAGGCAAATGCGCCTTTGACCGCATCGCCTTTTTTCGCCACGACGCCATGCTCAATACCACCGGAGCGACCAGAGATCCGTTCATAATCACCGGCACCGACATACAGCAGGTAGCTGCTCATTTTCACGCTCGGGGCAAAATCAACGCGGTTGCGGCCATCCGGCAGTGGTTGGCGGCGTTGCTCGGGCATGTTGGATAAAGCCAGCTGGTTTTTCGGTTCAATAATACTGATTTTAAACACGGCTTTATGCGCAGGCTCATCCCACATTGGCGCTAACTTACGCGCATCGCCCGGCTCAAACTGACTGGACAACATCCGGCCTGTGCTGCCATCCGGCTTGCTGTAGTCGGTGACAAATAAACCGGCCGATTGTTCGTAGATTTTACCCTGATAGCGCACGCGCAGCTGGTGTTTGCCGGGGCTGACCGGCGTTTTGAAGTGCACACGCTGCGTGGCGGCGACCACTTCGGTATCGACCTTTTTACCGTCGATACTGGCGTCGATGATAGTTAAATCCAGTGCGTTCAGCACCAGCTCACTGAGTGTCTGACTGGCGGTAAAATCCAAAGTCAGTTCGCCCTGAAAACTTAGCTTCTGCAAATCCGGATCTATGGTCAGCTGGTACAGTTGCGGGCTGGCACCGGCCGGTAATACGTCGCGGTCTGCCGGTACAGCTGCAGCGACAGAGCAGGCCGACCAAAATAACGTTGCGCTGATCGCCAGCGCCAGTGGCGTTTTTAAAAACAATGCGGACATAAAGTTAAAATTCCATGCTGGGTCAGAAGGTTGCTGTAGCAACCATTCAATGAATAGGGCGTGTTGATGTTTGGTGTTTGTTTTTGCAGCAGTTTGGCAGCTTTTTATGCAAGGCAGTGCGAGCGCCGTGTAGTTATTCTACACAAACGA
>CBFGPY010000101.1:0-7340 GCA_965650755.1 uncultured Chromatiaceae bacterium
CTGACCTTAAACGTCGCCGCCAACTATGGTGGCCGTTGGGATATTGCACAAGCCGCACAGCAACTCGCGCGGCAGGTCGCTGCCGGGACTTTACGCGCAGAAGACATCGATGAAAATTTACTCGCTAGTCATATCCAAATGCACGAGCAGCCGGAGCTTGATCTGATGATCCGCACCGGCGGTGACATCCGCATCAGCAATTTTTTGCTGTGGCAGGCTGCCTATGCGGAGCTGCTTTTTATTGATACCTTATGGCCAGATTTTGACGATCAGGTGTTTGCTGACGCTATTGCCAGTTTTGTCAGCCGCGAGCGTCGTTTTGGCTGCACCGGTGCGCAAATTCGCGAGCTGGCTGGCGCAACTGTACAAGGATAACGAATTTGTTTAAACAACGGGTGATCACAGCCTTAGTGCTGGCACCGCTGGCGCTTGGCGCGGTGTTTTATTTACCGCCGGTCGGCTTTGCTATTTTTCTTGCGACTGCTTTTTCCGTGGCAGCCTGGGAGTGGGCTGGTTTTTGCGGCTGGCATACCCCGAGCAGTAAAACCGCGTTTACAACCTTAATCGCCATGTTATATGGCCTGGTTTATCTTGCGACACCGTCTGATCTGCACTGGCCGGTCCAAAGTAATTACACGGTTGATGCCCTGTTGTGGCTCGGTGTGATTTGGTGGTTAGTCGCTGTCCTGCTGGTCCTGAGCTTCCGCACCTCGCAAAAACTGTGGTCCCAGTCCCGTATTATCAAAATTTTGATGGGGATCCTGACCTTAGTACCAAGCTTCACGGCGATTTGGCTGGTGCGGCAGGTGAACTATGAACAATCGAGTTTTACCGGTGCCTGGTTGATCTGCCTGATGCTGGGGCTGGTTTGGGCGGCCGATATCGGTGGTTATGTCATCGGTAAACCTTTTGGCAAACATAAATTAATGCCCGACGTCAGCCCGGGCAAAACGCTGGAAGGTTTTGCCGGTGGTCTTTTATTTGTGTTGTTGTTAGTGACTGCAGTGGCTGCTAGCCTGCACTGGCCGGAACAAACCACGTTGTGGTTTGGGGCTGCGGTGATCCTGACTATTTTGTCAGTATTTGGTGATTTGTCGGAAAGTATGTTTAAGCGAGTCGCTGGCCTTAAAGACAGCGGCAGTATTTTTCCAGGCCACGGCGGTATGTTAGATCGGATTGACAGCCTGACCGCTACAGCGCCGTTATTTGCCATTTTTGTCGCGCTGTTTGGTGGCTTCTGATGCCAAAACAAGTGGTGATTTTAGGCGCGACCGGTTCTATTGGTTGCAGCACGCTTGATGTGGTTGCCCAGCATCCTGAGTTGTATCAGGTACTGGCGCTCACCGGCGGAAAACGGCTTGATGTGCTGCTGCAGCAATGCATCGCATTCAGACCACGCTTCGCTGCGTTAACGGATGCCACAGATGCGGCAGAATTACGCCGGCAGTTGCAACAAGCCGGTATAGCGACCGAAGTGCTGAGCGGTGCGCAGGCGCTGGCTGATCTCGCAGCGCATCCGGACGCTGATATTGTGATGGCGGCCATTGTTGGTGCAGCCGGTTTGTTGCCAACGCTTGCCGCGGTCAAAGCTGGCAAGACTGTGTTGCTGGCCAACAAAGAAGCGCTGGTAATGAGTGGCGAGCTGTTTATCCGAGCTGTGCAGCAACATGGCGCCACATTGTTACCAATCGACAGCGAACACAACGCTATTTTCCAGTGCCTGCCAGCGCCTTTACAGCAACATTGTTATCAAAGTGAACTGGCAAGCGCCGGCATTGCTAAAATCCTGCTGACTGGCAGCGGTGGCCCGTTCCGGCAAAAGCCTCTGACTGAATTTGACCAGATCACCCCTGAACAGGCGGTTGCCCACCCGAACTGGAGTATGGGGAAAAAGATTTCGGTCGACAGTGCGACCATGATGAACAAAGGCCTGGAATTTATCGAAGCACGCTGGTTGTTTAATTGCGCAGTCAGTGACATTCAGGTGGTGATCCACCCACAAAGTATTATTCATTCTATGGTGCAATATACCGACGGCACTGTACTGGCGCAGCTGGGCAATCCTGATATGCGCACACCTATTGCGCACGCGCTGGCGTTCCCGCAGCGCATCGCGTCTAACGTGAAACCGCTGAACTTTTTTGACGTGCCGGCTTTTACCTTCGAACAGCCGGATTACGGCCGTTATCCTTGTTTATTGTTGGCGCAGCAGGCTTGCGCTGCCGGACAGGGCGCGACGACTGCGTTAAACGCCGCTAATGAAATCGCTGTAGAGGCGTTTTTAAGCAGCCAAATCCGTTTCCCGCAGATTGCCGCGCTGAACGAGCGGGTGCTGGCACATTTCGCCGCAACTAAAGTTGCCGAACTGGAAGAGATTTTGGCGCTGGACGCCCAGGCCCGTGCTTATTCGCAGTTGTTATTAAAGGATTTTGTCTGATGCCAGATTTTCTGTGGAATCTGCTGAGTTTTGTGGTTGCGCTGGGTTTGCTGGTAACAGTGCACGAATTTGGTCATTTTTGGGTGGCACGGAAAAACGGCATTCTGGTGAAACGTTTTTCGATTGGTTTTGGCAAAACCCTGTTCAGCTGGCGCGACAAACAAGGCACTGAATTTGTCATCGCGGCTATACCGCTTGGTGGTTATGTGCGCATGCTGGATGGCCGCGTCGACCCGGTATTGCCACAATTTGCCGATTTGGCCTTTGACAGCAAAACAGTACCACAACGGATGGCGGTGATTGCCGCAGGCCCTGTGGCAAATTTCCTGTTTGCTATTTTCGCGCTGATGCTGATGTACCTGATTGGTGTGCCAAGCTTGCGTCCTGTGGTGGCTGAAGTCGCTCCGGATTCGATCGCGGCCAGGGCTTATCTACCTAATCAGCAGATTGTTGCTGTCAATGGCGAAACGGTGCAGGACTGGCAAGGCGTGCAGCTGTTGTTACTCGAACAGATTGGCCGCGACAGCGTAACACTGACTATGGCTGACGACACCGACAGTCCGGGTGCTGATGTACAGCTCGATCTGACCGGCTGGCAGTTTGACCCTGAACATGATTCAGTGTTTGGCAGTCTGGGGATTGTGCCGGTACAAGCCAGACCTTTACTGGAAGTGGGCGCTGTCCAGCCCGGTAGTCCGGCGGCAGCTGCCGGTCTGCAACTGGATGATAAGTTGCGGGTGCTGGAAGGTGTCGCGCTGACAGACTGGGCCAGTATGGTAAAAGTGATCCAGAATAGCCCGGGTAAGACTTTAACTTTAATGATTGAGAGGGCAGGCCAGCCGCTGACGCTCAGCGTAACTCCGGCGTCGCAGCAAACGGCTGATGGTTTCCATCAGGGCTTTTTGGGTGTGTCACCAAAGGTGAAGCCGGTAGACCCGCAGTATATTCGCACGCTGCAATATGGTCCGCTGGAAGCGGTCTGGCAGGGCATGCAAAAAACCTGGCAACTGGTGCGCTTAAGCTTTTCAATGGTCGGTAAACTGATTTTCGGCGATGTGTCGGTGAAACATTTAAGCGGGCCTATTTCGATTGCCCAGGGTGCCGGTAGCAGTGCAGACCTTGGTTTGATTGCGTTTTTATCCTTTCTGGCTTTAATCAGCGTCAATCTCGGTGTGGTAAATTTACTGCCTCTGCCTATTTTGGACGGCGGCCATTTAATGTATCTTGTCGTGGAACTAATACGCGGCAGGCCGGTCTCTGAGAAAGCGCAGGAGACAGGTTTAAAAATCGGAGCCTTCGTTCTGCTGATGTTAATGGGAATTGCGCTGCTCAACGATATTTCTCGTTTGTAATAACTAATCATAAGTAGTCCAAAACAATGACAATTAAACGATTAGTAGCTGCGATGTGGCTGGCCTCTGCCAGCGCGTCGGTGCTCGCTGAACAATCTTTTACTGTACAAGACATTCAGGTGGAAGGCTTACAACGCGTCGCTTTAGGTGCAGCCCTGAATAATTTACCGTTTAACATCGGTGACACAGTTACAGAATATACCTTATCTAAAAGTATCAAGACCTTATATGCAGCCGGCCATTTTGATGAAATCACAGTGCTGCGCGATGGCAATGCCATTATTTACCGGGTGAAAGAACGTCCGACCATCAATGCCGTGGAATTTGACGGCAACAAAGACATCAAAGAAGAACAGTTACAGGAAAGTCTGACCAACCAGAAGATCATCGTCGGTGAGCAGCTGGACAAAACCATTATCCGCGAACTGGAAAATGGCCTGACCGAATTCTTCCATGGCGTCGGTAAATACAACGCCAAAGTCGAAATCAAACTGACTTATCTGCCGCGTAATCGCGTCAATCTGAAGCTTGAATTCAAAGAAGGCGACGCTGCGTCTGTGCGTCAAATCAATATCGTCGGTAATGAACTGTTCAGCGATGAAGAGATCATGAAAGACATTGAGTCGATGGTTGATTTGCCGTGGTGGCGTTTTATGTCATCAGACCGCTATCAGAAAGATACGCTGAAGGGCGATTTGGAAAAGATCCGCAGTTATTATTTAGACCGCGGCTACCTGCGCTTTGATATCGAATCCAATACTGTTGCTGTCAGCCCGGATAAAAATTCTGTGTATGTGACGCTGCAAGTGAAAGAAGGCGTGCAATACACCATCAAAGGCATTGAGTTCGTCGGTGACCTGATTGGCCAGGATGAGCTGATTAAAGCCATGCTGCCGTTAAAAGACGGTCAGCTTTATAACGGCGCCTTAGTTACTTACACCGAAGAGAGTATCGCCAAGTTCCTGGCCAGCTTCGGTTATGCCAACTCGAAAGTTCGCACCAGCACCAACATCAACGATGACACCAAAGAAGTGGCGTTATCGATTAACGTTGCACCTGGCAAACGCGTCTATGTCAACCGCATTGCTGTGACTGGTAACGCGTCGACCAAAGACGAAGTTATCCGTCGTGAAATGCGCCAGATGGAAGGTTCTTGGTTATCCAATGACCGGCTGGAGATGTCAAAACTCTTTATCCAGCGTCTGCCGTATATTGAAAAGGTTGAGTTTGAAACTAAAGATGTACCGGGTGTAGATGACAAAGTCGATGTGACTTTTAAAATTAAAGAACGGCCGTCAGGCAGTTTTAACGCCGGTGTGTCTTTTGGTAGCTATCAGGGCCTGGCGTTCCAGTTTGGCGTGGAGCAGCAAAGCTTCCTCGGCAGCGGTAACTCGGCTGGTATTAGTTTTAATACCAACAAGTATCAGAAGTCCGTCAATTTATCTTTCACCGACCCGTATTTCACGCTCAATGGTGTCAGCTTGGGTGGTTCGGTGTTCTATTCCGACTTCGACGGCAGCCGAGCCGGCCTTGAAGCCTATAACCAGAAGAGTTACGGTACAGGGGTTAACTTTGGTTATCCGCTGAACGACTTTAACCGGTTAAATTTTGGCGTCAACGTGGTGTGGAACGACATCAATTCGATTCAGGAATTTGACCAAATCCGCCATTTCCGTGGTGTATTGATTGATGCGGCGAATCCGGATGCTGCTTACAAGTTTACCAACTACGAACTGTTAGCCGGCTGGGTCATGAGTACGTTAAACCGCGGGACATTCCCAACGGATGGTTCGTACCTCGGAGCCAATATCAAAGTCACGACGCCAAATTCGGATTTGACCTATTTCAAAACTAACTTTGAAGCGCGGCATTATATTCCGCTGAGCAGTGACCATGCCTGGTCGTTCCTGAGTAAGCTTGAATTGGGATATGGTAACGGTTACGGCAGTGAAAATGGTTATGACCACACATTGCCGTTTAACGACAGTTTCTATGCCGGTGGTCAGAACTTCCGTGGTTTCGAAAACCGCGTCATCGGTCCGCGTGCGGTTTACCGTTATGTCAGTGCGATACCGGGTTTACCGGATCCGTTTAATGGTTCATCCAGTGGTCTGCCAAATTCGTCAAAGTATGATACTTATCAGGTGTCACGTCGCTCCTTCGGTGGTAACGCGATGGCAATTGGTACGTTGGAGCTGATTACCCCAACACCATTCCTGAAAGAAGATTATGCCAACTCAGTACGGACCAGTCTGTTCGTCGACGCCGGTAACGTCTGGGATACAGAATTTGACATCAGCCGCTATGACGGATTGACTCAGGCACTGGATTCCTCGTATTACCAGCCGGGTTTGCTGGATTATTCAGATGCAGGTATGATGCGCGTTTCGGCCGGTTTAACAGTGCAATGGATCTCTCCGATGGGCCCATTAACCTTTAGTCTCGCGAAGATCATCCGCAAATATGAAGGTGATGAGCAAGAGAACTTTAGCTTCAACATCGGTACTACATTCTAAAAAATATTATTCGAGGTAATAGGAAACATGTTTAAGTCAGCTTTTTCTAAAACAGCATTGTTAGTTGCCGGTGTGATGATGGCGGGTGCCGTCTCTGCTAAAGAAATGAAAATCGGTTTTGTTGATGTACGTGAAGTGTTTTCGCAACTGCCACAAGCAGCGAAATTACAGGAAACGATGAAAGCCGAATTCGGTGGCAAGATTGCTGAAGTGCAAAAACTGGAAAAAGACATCGCCTTCAACGTTGAGAAATTCAAACGTGACGGTTCAACGATGAGCGAAGACCAGAAGAAAAAACTGCAGGAAGATATCGGCAAGCAGCAACAGCAGTACGAACAACTGGCTCGTCCACTGTCTGAGCAAATCCGCGCCCGTGAAAACGAAGAGCGTAATAAACTGCAGGCGCTGATCAAATCAGCCATCGACCAAATCGCAGCAAAAGAACAATATGACGTCGTATTAAATGCTGAAGCGGCAGTGTATGCCAAACCAGAATACAACATCTCTTCAGCTGTTGTTGCTCAGGTTAGCAAAGCGAAATAATGTCAGCTTTTACCCTGCTTGAATTGGCTCAGTTGTTATCAGCTGAGCTACACGGAGACGGCGCTGAGATCATCAGCGCCGTTGCCACATTAGAAAATGCTGCTTCAGGGCAGATCACTTTTCTGTCCAATAGTAAATATCGCAAGTATCTGCAGCAAACCCAGGCGTCTGTGGTCTTGCTGACAGCCGCGGATTTAGAATTTTGTCCGGTTGCAGCATTGGTCGTGCCTGATCCTTATGTCGCTTTTGCCAAAGTCGCACAGCTACTGGATACCACCCCACGCGCTGCCACTGGTATAGCATCGACCGCACAGATCGCGACCGATGCCAGCATCGGCCAGAATGTTGCTATCGGCCACCATGTGGTGATTAGCGCCGGCGCTGTGATTGGCGATAATGTACAAATCGGTCCGGGTTGTTTTATCGGCGAAGGGGCAGTGATTGGAGCCGGCTGTAAAATCTGGGCCAATGTCAGTATTTATCACCGGGTAC
>CBFGPY010000102.1:0-7338 GCA_965650755.1 uncultured Chromatiaceae bacterium
CCCTTCGATGCTGTTGGCGTTGGCATCGCCGGTGAACTCATCGTCGAAAATGCCGGCGAGAAACAACAAGTTCAATTGCTGGTGCAAACCGGTGTTGGTTTTGAGCCGAATTTTGTCTGGGCGACTAAAGGCGAAAAACCAAGGCTGTTCGCCAGCATCGCGCCGGGTTATCTGACACTGATTGAAGAAGGCTGGCAAGGCAATGCCGATGCCATGTTGGCGATGCAGCTCAAAGCCGAAACCACTTTGCTGGAAAAAATGGCCACTGAACTGCCAAAAGAATTGCACGGCCTCACCGTGGTGCGAAATGCCCGCATCTTTGACAGCGTGACGCTACAGGTTGGTGCGCCGAGTGATATCTATCTGCTGCGCGGTAAAATCACCACAGTAGTGCCAGCCGGCTCGCTGCAAAGCCCGGTGCAGCATGAAATTGACGCAGCAAACCGCATCGTGGTGCCTGGCCTGTTTGATATGCATGGCCATATTTCGCGCTGGGAAGGCCCATTACACCTGGCGGCGGGCGTGACGACGCTGCGCGATATGGGCAACGACAACGCCAATATGCAGCTGATGATCGACGAAATTGACCACGACCAGTTACTGGCGCCAACGATTGTGCCCACGGGTTTCCTTGAAGGTGAAAGCCCGTATTCATCGCGCAGCGGTTTTGTGATCAAAGACTTAGCCGGTGCCAAACAGGCGATTGACTGGTATGCCGCCCATGGTTACCCGCAGCTGAAGATTTATAACTCGTTCCCGAAAGCCATCTTAAAAGATACTGTGGCTTATGCGCACAGCCGTGGTCTGCGCGTCAGCGGCCATGTGCCGGCGTTTTTAAAAGCTGAGGATGTGATTGCCGCCGGTTTTGATGAAATTCAGCATATCAACCAGTTACTGCTGAACTTCCTGGTCAAACCCGACACTGACACCCGCACGCTGGAACGGTTTTATTTACCGGCCAAACAAGTGGCTGATTTAGACCTCCAAAGCAAAAAAGTGCAGGATTTCATTAAATTACTGAAAGACAACAACCTGTCCGTTGACCCGACGCTGGCGACTTTTGATTTCCTGAAAAAAGTTGACGGCACAGTTGGCGAACCCTGGCGCGCTATCGTGAAAAACCTGCCGCCAGATGTACAACGCCGGTATGCCCGCGCCGAACTGGATATTCCGGATGACGCCACAGCACAGCGTTATGCCAAGTCCTACGCCAAGATGGTTGAATTTGTTGGCATGATGTACAAAGCCGGCATTCCGGTGGTCGCAGGTACCGACGAGCTGGCTGGCTTTACGCTGCAAGGTGAGCTTGAGCTGTTAGTGAAAGCGGGTTTAACTCCTGCTCAGGCGCTGCAAGTGGCGACGCTCAACGGGGCGAAATTCAGTAAAGTGGCGCAATCTAAAGGTCAGATTAAACCGGGCTTCGATGCCGATTTATTGCTGGTCGATGGTGACCCAACGAAAAACATTGCGGATATCCGCCAGCTGGCGCTGGTCGTGACTCAAGGCAAAGCCATGGTGCCGTCACAGATTTATCAGCGTATTGGTGTACAGCCTTTTGCCAAAACCACAGTGACCATTCGCGATTTTGCTGAACCGGCCAGCAAAGCGGCCAGCGGCGGCGCCCGCACCGGTCACCGCCATATGCATTGATAGTTTCGGTTGCAGCAATACCAAACCCGGCGAATGCCGGGTTTGTTTTATGTACGGGACTTAAGTTTCGCCGAATTTGCGGCAGCAAGATTGCGACGATTACATCAGTAAAAACACCAGCAAAGCAGCGTGACAGCCAACCACGACGGCAGTCAGCTGCTTACGCAACTGCAGATAAGCCGGGTGATATTGTTGGTCCAGCTCAAACCAGCGCTCGCCGAGTCTGAGTACAACAAACAACAGCAGTTCAACTGTTAAAGTGGCAACCTGCGGCAGAAAACCCGCCAAAAAACTCAGTACCGGCAAGCTCACAGCAAAAACAGCCAAGGGCCACACCGACAACCGCTGTGACCAGACCGGCCACAACACCCCGGCCATAAAGCCCAGAATAATGGCGCTGTAACGCTGAAACATCGCTAAGGCATCAAAACCCGGCAATGGGAAAAAGGTCAGCAGACTCAGCGCCAGAAACGGCAATAAACCGAGGTAACCGAGAATATGTAAAGCGGGCATAGGGGTATCAGCATGTTGGTGATGTTGCATAACAAAGCCTTACGGAACTGTGTGGCGACTGGATCGCATCACCATAACACCAGTTGATGACAGCGTGCAGCGAAGTCGTTCAACAGACGGAAAAACCCCTTCACCGCAATGTTACTGGCCCAATACTATGCCGGCAAAGACCACGGCCCCGACATAATGATTATGCAAAAAGGCGCGGAAACAACCATCCCGCCCCTGCCGGGCGATGCGGTGCTGATAAAAAAACAGTAACAATACAACTAACAACGCATAGCTGTATGCTTCACCAAGACCGGCCAACTGTCCGGCCCATTCCAGCAAGGCCAGAGTTCCGAGCTGTAATAACGCGATAATCCAAAAACCATAACGGCCAAACAACCGCGCTGTGGATTTGACGCCGATTTTTACATCGTCTTCCTGATCAACCATGGCATAAAAGGTGTCGTAGGCGACGGTCCACAGCAGGTTGGCGCAGTACAACACCCAGACCAGCAACGGCAGCTGGCCCTGAAGTGCCATAAAACTCATCGGCATGCCCCAACTGAATGCAGCGCCCAGCACCACTTGCGGCAGGTTTGTCACCCGTTTCATAAAAGGGTAAATCGCCGCGAGTAACACAGCGACACCACTTAACAGCACAGTTTGCCAGTTCAGGAACAACAACAGGCTGGCAGACAACGCCAGCAACAGCGCAAACAGCTGCAGGGCTTCCGTGCTGCTGACCCGCCCCGCCGCCAGTGGCCGCTGTTTGGTGCGTTCAACAGCACCATCAAAGTTGCGGTCGGCATAATCGTTAATCACACAACCGGCGGAGCGCATCAGCACCACACCAAGACCAAATACCCCCAGCATAGTCCAGCCGGGAAAACCATCAGCCGCCAGCCACAAAGCCCAGGCTGTCGGCCACAACAACAGGTAGATGCCAATAGGTTTATCCAGCCGCATCAGCTGTTTGTATTCAGGCCAGTGCGCCAGAGTCAGTTGCCAGTTCATGCTCAGATAAACTCCGCTAACGCAGGTAAATACAATTCCTGCACTAATAATTCGTGTTGTGACAAAGTGAAATAAGAACGTCGGCCCCACAGCTGCGGTAAAGTGCCAACGGACTTCAGCTGCAAACCGGCGTGGAACAACGCCAGTTCAATGGCGCTGCGCTGTAAATCCGGCTGGGTAAAAATATAGTGCCCAAGCGGCATAGTGCCGAGATCGGCCAGGGGTTGCAACGCGGCAACTGTGTGATCCGGCAAAAAACTCTGGGCATAAATACAAGGCTGGTGGTCCAGCGACAACACAACTTCCCGAACCAAACCACACCGGGTTTGCCAGCGTTGTTGCAGACAGGCCGGCAACTCAATCTCCTGCTGCAATACCAGTTGCAAGCTGAAATGATGACCTGTGCTCTTTAAACGCGCGGTCAGGGAGCCGGGCTCTGACAACCAGTCCAGCCACAGCGGAGAAATACCCTCTGGTGTCTTCTCAGACCAATTCGCCAGCCAAATCGGTGCCATTTCACTCAGGTTCAATGAAACTCCTGCAGTATCGCAGTCACTTAAAGGCCGGCATCATACCAAGTTCTGCCGGATATTTTCACCCGCAGTCCCGCAACAGCGGTAAAACGACTTTGACACCGATTCGAAAATCGACCATAAATCCAAGCAACCACTTTCCCCGGAATGTGGATTTTTTTCATCATTCGCCCATATGCACAGGATAGTGTTCTGCCATGCTCTCGGGTAAACTTGTTAACAAACCAAAATAAGCGGACTCAGCAGTGTTAGCCAACAAGACTCTTTTCGGCCTTTTCTTTTTGTTGTTAGTCCCTGTCGCCTTTGCGCAGGAGCCCGCACCAGCCGCACCAGCCAAACCCAAAGTGGTTTATCATGGTTTCGACCCGGATATTGTGACCAACTACGTCACTGACGGACAGAAATCTTTAGGCTATGTACGGGTGACGATGGAGCTGATGATCAAAGACGAAAAATATTTACCTTTGATTGAGCACCATGAACCACTGATCCTCGACGCCATTGTCGGTGTCTTTGGTAAAGAAGCGGATACGACTATTAAGTCTCTGCAGGGGCGGGAAGAAGTCCGGATGAAAATTCTGCAGAAAATCAACGAGCTGATGAAAAAAGAAACAGGGTCAGAATTGGTACAGGACGTGTTATTCACCAAGTACCTGTACCAGTAATAATCTGAACTAACCTGGCTGGCGCACCGGGCTTCGGGCCAGTGTCGCCAGTGCCATACCGCAAACAAATCCGCTCAGGTGCGCCCAGTTTGCCGTATTCACCCATAGTAAATCGGCAAAACCTAAACCGAGAAAACCCAGCGCCAGAATCAGATCTGGTTTGGACAACTGCAGCGGTTGCTGCGGAAAACGCCAGCCGTAGACCCAGACAAAACCAAAAATCGCATAGACCACGCCGGACAAACCACCAAAATTCGGCCCGGTCAGCAGGAACTGGCTCAGATTACTGACCAAACCTGCCACCAGCGTCAGCAGCAATAACTGCCGGCTGCCCAGCCAGACTTCGAGCCGGCCGCCATAAATCCATAACGCCAGCAAGTTGAACATCAGATGTGCGGCGGAAAAATGCAGCAGCATCGGGCTCCACCAGCGATAACTCAGCAGCACAAGCGAGTCAGCACTGAAAAAACGCAGACTATCAAACACTTGTTGTGGCCAAACCTGCAAACAGACAAACACCAGCAACGCCGGAATGGTCAGTAACCAGACGACAGGCCCGGTCTGCTGTAAAAACCCCTGGCCCAACGCCCCCAGCCCGCTATTGCCGGCATGTTCCAGCGGCTGACCGCGTTGCCAGGCTGCGGCGCTGTATTTGTCATGTCCAGGTTGCTGTAAAAATTGTTGCAACTCTGACGCCACTTGCGGCTCGTCTGCAGCCTCACAGAAAATTTCCGCATGCGCTGCGCTATGCACCACAACACTGACCGCCCAGCCCTGCGTCTGACAATAGTCAGCAAAGGTCTGGGCTGCGGCGGCAGAATTCAGTACGGCCAGCTGTTGCATGCCGCTTACTCCTGCGAACTGCTGAAGGGATAAGCCAGACGCCAGCTTTCAAAACCACCATCCATGCTGTATACGGTATCAAAACCCTGTTCTGCCAGATATTGCGCCGCGCCCTGGCTGGAGCGACCGTGATAACACACCACCACTACCGGCTTATCCAGCGGCGTTTGCTGCATAAACTGGTGCAAAGTGCCGTTGGTCAGATGATAAGCGCCTTCGATATGAGCGCTGGCAAAGCTCTGGTCGTCACGTATATCGGCGATCACCACGTCACCGGCGGCTAAGGCGGCAAAAGTTTCGCTGGTAGAAATATGTTTAAATTCGGACATGCTTGATTCTCCCGTCAAAGACCCGCCGCATGTTAGCCCAGTCCCGGCAAAAGATCAGCTGTAGTTCCGGTCAAAGGCGCTGTTGCTGCAAATTTATGCTTCTGCAAGCGGACAGCCTTAGGTACAATGTGCGGCCTGTTGTGTTTTGAGTACCTGCCATGTCTGACAATCGCCTGTTTTTAGTGTACGACCCCGCCTTTGACGATATGGATGCAGAGGGCTGCCCTGCCTTTGGTTATGTATTGTTGTTCAGCGAAGCTGACGCTGCAGCCTACAAATCCGGTGAAAACCCGCCATTTGCCGCAGTGTCGCTGCTATTTACCGACCATGCCGATGAAAGTATCAGCGGTGATTTACTCGGCTGGGCTCAGCTGGACGCACCGGAACTGCAAAATTTCCCGCTCGGCTATTTCTTTATGCTGATGGAACAGGCCGCCCAAGTGGCGATTAATGCCTATCGTCAGGTCGGTCATGTACCGGATCGGCTGATTGCACTGAATATGCCTGACGATGATTTAATCCAGTTTGACGTGCAATTTGCCAATCTGCAGCTGGAAGACAAAGACGCTGAAATTCAGTTAGCGCAAAAGATGATGGCCGGCCGGCCTTATCTGGACTCGTAATCTTTCCTTATCTTTCAGCCAAATACTCTGACAACCCACATCCAGTTGCTGAACTGAATCGTACTGAGACTGCTGTATAGTTCAGGAGCGATTCAGTTGGCCCACCACAAATTACATTTACCTGAAAAAATCTGTCCGGTTTGCCTGCGTCCATTTCAATGGCGTAAGAAATGGCAACGGGATTGGGCCACGGTGAAATATTGTTCCGAACGCTGTAGGCGTAGCAGCAAAGGTCAGACCTGAAGCGCGCCTGTTTGCACAAATTGTAACCATCAGGTTAATATCCAGCGATAAATTAATTACAAGGATAGACCGATGAAAACAGCTTTATTGTTATGTGCGTCCATCTTCTCTGGTTTATTACATAGCCAGACTGAAGTCAGCACAACGCAAATCCAGCAATGGCTGGAAAAAGATCAGTTTAAAAATATCGAAAAACATATCACCACCCTGCCAACCTTCGCCTCTGACGTCACTTTGCAACAAGCGCACGCCCAGGCACTGATGGGCCTGGAGCAGACCGAGGCGGCGGCAGAGTTTCTGCAGCAAGCCAGCAAATCCTTTCCCAAAGACGCAGACTTGCTGCAGCTCGCGGCGATGAATCAGTTCACACTGGCACAACAAGCCAGCATTTTTTCTGCGGCCGGTCACGCCAAAGACGGATTGGCACTGCTGAAACAGGCCGTCAGTCTGGCGCCGGAAGACAGCGATTTACAGCTGAATCTGATTGGTTTTTATCTGCAAGCTCCGGGCATTGCCGGCGGAGATGAAGACGAAGCCAAGCGAATGGCAAAAGCCTTAGCCGGCAAAGATCCGGTTGCTGGCCCGCTGGCGCAGGCGATGGTGCTGAACAGCGATGAAAAAACCGACGAAGCGCTGAAAGTCATCGATGAGGCCATCAAGCAACAACCACAACAAGCCCGCTTACTGGCGCAAAAAGCCGTGCTGTTGCTGAGCAAAAAACAAATGGCAGAAGCCGCAGCGCTTTATCAACAAGCTGCGCAATTGGCAGAAAAACCACAGCAAAAATACAGTTACCTGTACCAGATTGGCCGGCTGGCTGCTGTCGAGCAACAAGATAAAGCAGCCGGTAAAGCAGCTTTGCAGCAATTTATTGATTTTTATAAAGATGGCGAAAATCAGCAATTGTCATGGGCCCGGGTTCGTTTAGCGCAAATCC
>CBFGPY010000103.1:0-7319 GCA_965650755.1 uncultured Chromatiaceae bacterium
CCAATAATTCTGCCCATAATTTACTCCGCTCTATAATTTGGAACAATTTCATTGTGTTGACTGGTTAATGGGGTTTACCCCTGATCGATTCAAGGTTATTCCAACAAAAATTTTCATTTTTCTGCGTTTAACGGGGCAAAACAGCGGGTAAAAGCGGGAACTTCAGCCAATCCGCACAGTCGGCTAATCTGTAGCGAAGGAATTTTCGTACCCAAGGCCAACCAGCACCGTTATAATCGCTGCCATTGTTCTTACGGAGACACCCAGCATGCCATTACTCGACAGCTTTACCGTTGACCACACCATTATGAAAGCCCCCGCCGTGCGCGTAGCGAAAAAAATGACCACGCCAAAAGGCGATGACATCACTGTGTTTGACCTGCGTTTTTGCGTACCGAACCAGGAGATTCTGTCAGAAAAAGGCATCCATACACTGGAGCATTTGTTCGCAGGTTTTATGCGTGACCATTTAAATGGCAACGGCGTTGAAATCATCGACATTTCGCCGATGGGCTGTCGCACCGGTTTTTATATGAGCTTAATTGGCACGCCGGATGAAGCGCGCGTCGCGAAAGCCTGGCAAGCTGCGATGAATGACGTACTGCAGGTGCAGGACCAGAATAAAATCCCTGAACTGAACGTGTATCAGTGCGGTACTTACGAGATGCATTCGCTGGAAGAAGCCCGCCAAATCGCGCAGAACATCATCGACCGTGGTGTCGGCATTAACCGCAACGACGAGCTGACACTGGCACCCGAGTTTTTAAACCATTAATTCAGCAAGTGAAGTTTGATAAAACGCCGCGAAAGTGGCGTTTTTTGTTTTCAGGCGCGGCGCAGATTATCGTGTAACAGCTGACGCAGCGCGGACGGCTGCTTGGCGCGGGTGGCGGAAGTCGCATAGTAATTCGAAGTATCGTTTTTCACCCGGTTTAAGATCACGCCACCAATATTGACGCCCGATTGCGATAACAACTCCATTTTGGCGGCAAAATCTACCAGTGGTGTTTTTTTCACGTCGACGACTAATTCAAGCTTACCTACACACTTGGCCACCACCATCGCATCCGACACGGACAAAATCGGCGGGCATTCGATAATGACGCGGTCGTATTTTTTCGCCAGCACTTTTAGCACCGCATCAAAGCGTGGCATCGACAAAAACAATAAGGGGTTCATCGGCCGGATGCCGGATGGCAACACATCGGCGTTCAGTTCTTTACTGTAAAACACACATTGCTCAAAAGTATGGGTTTTGGCCAGTAAGTTGGTTAAACCCGGCCTGTGCGGGTTTTCGCCGAGTGCTTCGGCCAGCGCCGGAAAACGTAAATCAGCATCAATGATAATGACCCGTTCCAATTCGGAAAATGACTTGGCCAGTTGTAGACAAATACTGGATTTACCTTCATTCGGCGAGATGGACGTCAATGCCAGCAACCGTTGTGTACTAAGTTGTTTATCCAGCAGAATATTAGTGCGCAGCGAACGGATGTATTCCTGATACAGCGTATATTGTTTACCGGATTGCTGGATCACCGGCAAATTCCGGTCAATACCTTTGATGCGGATTTGCGGCACCACGCCCAGCAACTTGTAACCGTAGCGACTGGCAATATGGCGGTATTTCGACGTTACATCAGCAAAGAAATGCAGACACAGCACCAGAAATATCGCGCTGATGAGGCCAAGCACCAAAGCCGCTACCGATAATAACAACCGTTTGGGTCCGATAGGCCGGACCGGCACTACTGCCGGATCAACCACAAAGATACTCGAGGTTTTATTGATGTCTTTCATCAGCTCGGTTTCTTTCATTTTGTCGGACAAAGTGGTCAATAAATGCAGGTTAGCCTGAATTTCTGCCTCAAGCTTTTTGTGAGTCTGCCCCACTCCGACCAGCTGTTCGAGCCGTGCTGTTGCTGCATCAGCTTTGGCTGCCGTTTCCTGTAAGGTGCGCTGCAAATCACGCTGCCGGATCTGCAGATTACTGGCAAGCTTATTCACTTCGCCGTTGAGCTGTTGGCTCGCCACTTCAATTTTGCGGTTCGCTGCGATGTAACGCGGATGTTTCTCCAGATAACTGAGACGTAACTGGGCAAAATCCGCCTGTAACATCGATAACTGTTGTTGCAAGGACGCAATCACCGGCACCGAAGCCACTTCAGGGATAGTGATCAGCACATCGTAGTTCTGCCCAGCCTGCTGAATTTTTCCCAGCAGCACCGCCAGCTCTTCCAATTGTTTTTGCAGCTGCCGGCGTTCGCTGAACAACTGTGCGATTTCCTGCTTGGTCAGTTCAATATCACTGCCAATATCGATGATATTGCGCTCCTGACGGAACAGCTGAAGCTTTTGTTCAGATTCGGTCAGTTTGGCTTTGACATCATCAACCCGCTGTTTAATCCAGTCGCTGGCCTGGTGATTATGTTGCTGCATCAGGCCCGACTGATAATTCATAAAATGGTTGGCGACCTGATTCACAATTTCAGTGGCGATGTAAGGATTGTGATGGCTGAAGGAAATTTGCAACAACGTGGTTTTGGGCACTGCCTGCACCGATAAGCCGCCAAGCAGCGCAGCGACATCGTCGCGGCGCCGGTCATCGGGGATGCCTAATTCCAAATCAGCTGGCAAAGCCTGCACTACATCCTGGGCAAACTGAGTCGACGTCAGTAGTTTAATCTGCGTATCCAGTTCTTCGTTGCCGCCGCCCATACCGGGGATCAGCGACTGTAACGGATTGGCTGCCAACACACTTTTGAGCATCAGGGTGGTATCAGCACGGTATACGGACGGTAGCTGCGCGACAAAAGCTGTGACTAAGGCAAAAATGACGGCGGTTATCACCACAATCAGCCAGCGCCGCGCCGACAAAATAGCCAGAATAACGCTGAGTTCAATCACGTCACTGGCGGGCGGCGCACTGCGTTGCGGTTCAGCTTGCATCAGAAGAAGCTCTTATCAATCTTGATCACATCACCGGGTAGGATGATGGTATCGGCTTCAGCTTTAAAGGTCGCTTTATCCGCGCCACGCTGAATGTGCCAGCTACTGCGGGAGGCGCGGTCTAACAAACCGCCGGATAAAGCAATCGCCTGTTCCAGCGTGATATCAGGCTGATAATCATAACTGCCCGGATTTCGGACTTCACCATAAATGAAAAATGGCCGGTAGCTGTCAATGGTGATAGACACACTCGGGGACACCAGATAACCGTCCCTCAGCCGTTGCTCCAGATATTCTTTGGCACTTTGTTGGGTGTGGCCTGTCATTTTGATACTGCCAAGTAATGGCATATCAATGTAACCTTGCTGACTGATTTCGGCGGTCACCGACAAATCCGGTTCCTGGTATACACTGATTTTCAGCGCATCACCCGGCCCGAATTTGTAACTCTGCAGGCCAGAGGTTGCAAGCTGTTCAGCCAGCACAACGGCCGGCCATAACAGCAGCAATCCCAGCAGCAGACGCACTGTCACCATGCCCAGCTCACTTCTGCGCTGAGTTCAAGCCGGTCACGGTCTGGTTGTTGCTCGCGGCTTTGCTGCACCTGGCTCACCTGCAGCAGACTGCGCCATTGCTGCGCCCACTGCCATTGCCAGCTGGCGCTGAACGCGTCGCGCGTGCGACGGTAACTGCTTTGGTCCAGCCGGCTGACTAAACGACTCAGACTGGCGGAAAACTGATGTGATTGATCATACTGCCAGTGCATGGCCGCAAGATGCTCAGTGTCCAGCTGCGAAATACTCTGGCTGGCGTAAGATAAAACCGAGCGCCGGCCACTTTGCAGTTCGAGCTGCCAACGCCCATCGAGTTGCCACAGATTATTCAGCTGCCAATAACTCCCCGCCGAATCCTCCAATTGCTGGCCGGCAAAACTACGGACAAAACGACCAGCAGTCAGGCGAAAATACTGCTGTCCGGTCCATTGCACTGCAACACCGGCACCATATTGATTCAAATCAGAATCACGTTGATTTTGCTGTTCCTGCCGCCGGGCGATATCCAGTACCAGCGCCACGTTTTCATTCAGTTTGTGACTGTAATTGACGGCCGCCATGTCGCTGTCTAATTGCGAAAACAGCTGATCGCGAACCTTTTGCCGGCGCTGTTCTGTGGCGAGTTTTATCTGCAAGTTTTGTGTATCCGGCGCCCGGCCAAAACTCAGGGCAGTTTGAAAACCTTGCTGGGTTTCATCCAGCGCCCCGGCGTCGTTATTGAGAAATTCAGCAGCGGCGTCACCAGCCAAAAATTGCTGTTTATTCAATGTGGCTTGCAGGGACAGATCCGTTTGTGGTGTGAGAAATAAACGTAATTCAGGCTTTAACTGATACAAAGTGGTGTTCAGCTCGGTCTGGTCAAGATAGTTCTGGCGTTGTACCTGCAACGGCAACTGTACGCCAAAACCTTCAAATAACCCCAGCCAGTCCCAGTTCAGACCGGCGTAAAGCTTTTGGTCCTGAGTTTGCTGCGCTGTGGTATTAAATAAATTGTTACTGCTGTGCACCCCGGCAACGGTGCTGACGTCGTGATGGGCTTGTTCCCAGTCTGCTGCAGATATCTGCGCTGAAGTGACGATGAAAAGAGGTATAAATCCGGTTAAATACGACCTGTTCATGCAAAATGCTCTTGAAAAATAAAATATCCATATCTTCCTTTTATTTTTCCCTTATCTGCATGTTAATGGAGAACGCATAAAAAACAAAGCCTTTATACCGGTTCTCCGCTAAAACATTGTAAATTTAATGATCTAGTTCCTGGGCTTTGCCGCGCCAGATCGTTGTAAGCGCACATGAGTAAAAAGAGCCACAGTCAACAGACTGCGGCTTGTTTGCAGGAGCCAATAGTATTGCCAGCTTAAATCCTGAATTGGGCGACAACCTGATTTAATGCCGAGGCAGAGTTGTCCAGCTGCAGTGCTTCGCCAGTCAGTTCTTCGGCGTGCTCTGCCGTATTGTCTACCAGGGCCGTAATAGCGGTCAGACTGCGGTTAATATCGTCTGCGACTATGGTCTGCTGCTCAGTCGCCACCGCGATTTGCGTGCTTTGTTGTTGCACCACCACAATAGCCGCGCTGATCGCCTGCAGTGACTGTTGCATAGCACGCGCCCGCTCGGCACTGATTTCGGTCTGACTGCGGCCTTGTTCCATCGCATCTTCTGCCTGTTTGGCAATCGCCTGCAGTTTTTCCACCATACGGCGGATATCGTCGGTACTTTCCCGGGTACGGCCCGCCAGCGAACGCACTTCATCCGCGACCACAGCAAAACCACGGCCCTGCTCACCGGCCCGCGCGGCCTCAATCGCGGCGTTTAATGCCAGCAGATTGGTCTGTTCAGCGATGCCTTTAATCACATCCACCACAGTACCGATATTTTCAGACTCCTTGGCAAGACCAATCACCACATCGACCGCCGCACGCATGCTTTGATTCAGCGAATCCATATCGGCGACTGCCAGTTGCGACAAAGTTGCGCCCTGCTGACCACGGGCATCCGCATCTGCCGCCGCCTGACTGGTGGACTGCGCATTACGGCTGATTTCCTGCACTGTGGCGGCCATTTCAGTCACAGCCGCTGATACTGAATCAATCTGGGCTTTTTCGTGCTGAATTTCCTGGTTGGTCAGACCCACCACCTGATTCAGATGTTGACTGGATTGTTTGACCTGCTCTGCCTGTTGCTGCGTTTGCGCCAGCGATTGGCGCAACTTACTGACGAAGGTATTAAAGTGTCGTGCCAGCGCGCCAACTTCATCCTGGGCTGCAATATCAATCCGGCGGGTCAAATCACCGTCACCGCTGGCAATGTCCTGCATCGCAGCTGTCAGTTGCTGCAACGGTCTGGTGATCACTGTGGTCGTCAGCAAAATGCTGCCAGTGATTAATGCCAGGATTAACAAAGCACCAGCGATAGACCACTGCACTGCACTTTCAATCGGCGCATCTATTAACGCTGCCGGGATCAGGATACCGACCAGCCAGTTCATTTGCGGGAAGTCACGGCTGACCGGCTGGTAAGCAACATAATAATCAGCACCATTGAGGCGGACTGCGGCAAAGCCAGCCTGGCTTTGTATTGCTGCTTTGCTGATCTCAGCAAAGCCATGGCTGCGCTCTATCTTGCTGTCAAATGCAGCGATTGGATCATTCGCTTTTGTGGTAATACCGGCCCGTTCTGAAAAATGCACAATCTGGCCTTTGCCATCCAACAGAAACGGCAAGCCTTCGCCCTGATAGCGGATTGTTTCTACTTTATCACCCACTTTATTGATATGCAGATCCAGACCACCCACGCCGAGCAAAGTACCGTCCGGCAGGTAGACCGGCCCTTCAACTACCGCAGAAACGATGCCGGTCGTAAAATCCGCCGATGGTGAACCGACAAAAAACTTATTGTGCTGCATCGTCTCGATGTACCAGGGACGTTGACTGGCAAAATAACCTTTGTCTACGACACCTTTGTCCGGTCCATCCACATCAACACCGGTTCTGGAGTCTTCGCGGAAGTACTCATCGGAACGGGTCAGCGCAAAAAAGGCCGACAGGATGTTGGCATCACCACCACTGATGGTTTTAAAAGTCGCATTAATTTGCGGATACCCCGGGGCGGTCGCGAGATCGGTGCCGCGGCCCGGATAATTGACAAACCACTGCTGGAATTGCGGGCTGTGTAAAAACGTTTTGGCGACCTGAGCATATTCAGCAAAAAACTGACCTACCGAGACCGCTTCTTTTTGCATCAGACTTTGTGCTTCCGCCTGCACCTGAGCTCTGGTTTGTGCAGCAATTTGCTGGATCACTAACAGCGCAGCAATGGCCAGTAACACAGCCGTAGAACCGCCAACGGCTAATAGAATCTTCTTTTTTATTGACGTTATTTTTTGATACAACATAATTCCCCCAAACATGTGCGGAACCATCAAATCACAACATCAGAATTAAATCCAGTCGGTACCCAATTTCAGTTAAATTAATGATCTATAAGGTGTTATCTAATTAAGCAGCGGCTGAATTGCGCCATTGTTGTGCAGCGCCAACATCCTAACGCGCCAGACTGCTACTGCGCTGCGGTCAGACTCAATCAATTGCATAATTTTGGTGCAAAACCGTCTATTGTACCGGAATGGCGCAACTTCAGCTGTACCAACAGGAAGTGCAGGAAGATTGTGGCTTTAGCTGGTCCCGCAGGGATTTTTTGCCCGGACGGCAAAAACACTGAAAAGCAGGAAGCGTTTTTGGACAGCTTTAGCTGGTCCCAAAGGGATTTTTGCCCGGATGGCAAAAACAAAAAAACCTGCATTAAGCAGGTTTAAATGGC
>CBFGPY010000104.1:0-7297 GCA_965650755.1 uncultured Chromatiaceae bacterium
GCTGTTGCGGGTGTTGTGAACTTCGTAATGAAAAAAGATTTCGAAGGCATGGAACTGACCTTAGGTGGTTCAGGTTACCAGCACGACAACGACAACAAATATATTCAGGGTCTGATGGACAAACGTAAGTTTGAGTACCCTACAGGCAGCTCAGGTATTGACGGTAAAACCGGCAATATCGACCTGACCATGGGTGGTTCATTAGGTTCTAAAGGTCATGTGACTGCTTATGCTACATGGCGTCAGGTTGACGAGCTGCGTCAGTCAGCCCGTGACTATTCAAGCTGTGCGCTGAACGATCCAGGTACAGGTTGTGGTGGTTCTGGTAACGCCATCGTGCCAAACTTCTATTTCTATCCGGTAGTAAACGGTGAAACGGATTACGATCAGGAGAAATTCTGGACACTGAACTCAAGCAGCCAGTTCATTCCTTCTTCTGGCAACGTATATAACTACGCGCCAATCAACCACTTCATGCGTCCGGACGAGCGTTACACTTTAGGTGCGTTCGCCAACTATGAAATCAGCGAATATGTTCGTCCGTACTTAGAAGTGTCGTTCATGAACGACCGTACTGTGGCGCAAATCGCTGAATCAGGTACTTTCTACGCGGAAGAATATCACTTAGATATCAACAACCCGCTGTTCAGCGATGCACAACGTGCCCAGTTCCGCTCTGCGTTCGGTAACGATGTCGAAACTATCGCTGCATACATCGGTAAACGGAACGTTGAAGGTGGCCCACGTCAGTCAGACCTGGAACACACCTCTTTCCGTATCGTGACTGGTACAGAAGGTATCATCAACGATACATGGTCATATGACGTGTCATTCCAGCACGGCGTCACCACTTCTGGTGTTGCTTACCTGAACGACTTCTTCGGCCCACGTATCGCGCAAGCTTTAGGTGCTGAAGGTGCAGATCCATGTACTGGTTCATGTATTCCTTACCAAGTGTTCAAATATCAGGGTATCACTGCCGCACAAGCTGGTAACCTGACTGGTACTGCAGTCATGAAAGGTGTGACTTCAGAAACTATCCTGAACGGTTTCGCTTCTGGTGAGCTTGGCTTTAACCTGCCGTCACACTCTATGCCGGTTGCAGCTGTTATCGGTGTTGAACACCGTGAAAACAAATTCGAACGTACTGCGGACGAAGTATTCGCCAAAGGCTTACTGTTAGGTCAGGGCGGTCAGACCTCTTCTATCGAAGGTGGTTACACCGTGAAAGAAGTGTTCGGTGAATTAAGCATCCCGCTGGTTGAAGATTTCGGTATCTTCAAAGACGTGACTTTAGGTCTGGGTGGTCGTTATTCAGATTACTCAACTTCAGGCAGCGAGCCAACTTACAAAGCTGAACTGGACTGGACACCGATTGACGACTGGAAAATCCGCGCCAGCTACAACCGCGCAGTTCGTGCACCTAACGTAGGTGAACTGTTCGCACCACAAACTAACGGTCTGTGGGGCGGTACTGACGGCTGTTCAGGCGCAACTCCGAAATACACTGCAGCACAATGTGCTAATACTGGTGTTTCTGCAGCGCAATACGGCAAAATTTCTGCAAGCCCAGCAGGTCAATACAATGGTATTTTCGGTGGTAACTTAGAGCTGAAACCAGAAATCGCTGACACTATGTCATTCGGTGTGGTTGGTCAGCCTCTGGACAACCTGAACCTGTCAATCGACTACTGGGATATCCAGCTGGACGAAGTTATCGGTAACGTGTCTGCTCAGCTGACTGTTGACCAGTGTGCTCTGACCGGTGTTGCTGCATTCTGTAACAACGTAGTTCGTGCTCCTAACGGCAGCCTGTGGTTAGGTACTGCTGGTTATGTTCAGGCAACCAACATCAACTTAGCAAGCCGTCACTGGCGTGGTATTGACGTCAGCTCAAACTACGAACAGGAAGTGTTCGGTGGTAAGCTGACTGTGAAGATGATCGGCTCTATCAACATGAAGAAAGAGTACGAATCACTGCCAGGCAACTCTTCAGCAACTTATGACTGTTCTGGTAACGTCAGCGTTGACTGTTTCGCTCAGCCGAAATGGCGTCACACTCTGTCAGCCAGCTACACCACAGGTGACTGGTGGTCAGCTACTGCGAAATGGCGTTACTATGGCAAAGTGGACTACAAAGGTACAACTGACAAGCTGATCCCGAACGGTATCAGTGCACAGAGCTACCTGGACTTAGTCGGTTCATTTGACCTGAACGACCATGTTAGCTTACTGGCTGGTGTGAACAACGTACTGGACAAAGAGCCACCAATGGTTGGTCTGACTCTGTCTACAAACGCGAACACCGTATCAGGTTACTACGACACACTGGGTCGTTACCTGCACGCCAGCGTAACAGTTCGCTTCTAATCCGAAGCTGAACCCTGAAAAAGCCGGCTGATGCCGGCTTTTTTTTAAGCATTTTTAATGTCGGGCCCGTGCGGGAACATTCTTGCCGTAGGCCTGGCTTTTTGAAACAGGCTTTTCGCCGTTGGAATTTGTATGTCTTCTGCAGTGTTGTCGTCGTTTTTACAGCTGTTACCTCAGGCCTATCAGGCATTACGCCAGCAGCAATTCGATTGGGTTGATGTTTTCTTACAGCAACACCGGCTAGATCATCCGCAGTGGCGCCAACTGGCGTTGGAACTGGCGTTGCAGCGCCGCGATGATGAAAAATTGCAGCAGTTGTTTGCATGGATTTGCCAGTACAAGGACGAGCAGGCTGCCGCAGCCCTGCGATTGGCACAGTATTATCTGGCCGAGCGGCGCCGGCAGGAATGTCGGCAGGCGCTGGCATTGGTGGCAGAAAAGCCGATACAGGACGCCGGTTTTTACCGCGCTGTTGCTGCGGTGTTCAGCGCTTTGGATGACCCGGCCGCAGCGTTACCCTGGTTAGAACAAGCGGTAGCATGGGCACCGCAACATGCCGGTCTGCGCTTTGATTTAGCCCTGGCACAGTTTTTCTTAAATCAAATGACAGCGTCGCGCGGAAATCTTGCCAGAGTACTGGAGCAACTGCCTCTGGCCGGTAACGTACTGCATTTACGCTCTGCCACTCAGACGGCAACAGCAGAACATAACCATATTGCGGATTTGCAACAGCGGCTGGCACAACCTGCCATGCAGCCACAGGATGCCGTTGGTGCAGGTTATGCGCTGGCGAAGGAACTGGAAGACACCGGACAGTATGCAAGTGCTTTTGCTGCATTGCGTCAGGCGGCAACCCGCAAACGCCAGCAGTTGCAATATAATGCAGCAACTGAGTTCGCTACTTTCGCTGCGATGCGCCGGCATTTTAACGCGGAATTTTTTGCCGCTCCCAATGCCAAGGCCGCTCCGGTCGCAGCGACTGAAGCGCCTGCAGAGCTGCGGCCGATTTTTATTCTGGGCATGCCGCGTACCGGCACAACTTTGGTTGAGCGCATACTGGGACAACATCCTGACGTCGTGTCTATCGGTGAGTTTCCGGACTTCCCGCTGGAAGTAGCGCAGGCCGCGCGGCAAGTGCAAGGCCGGCAGTCACTGGTAGAAGCTGCGCTGCAACTGGATTATCCGGCGCTTGGTGCGCGTTATCTGCAACAGGCCGCAGCGATGGCACAAGGCAAACCGATTTTCATCGATAAACTGCCGTTTAATTTTATTTATACCGGTCTGATTAAAAAGGCATTGCCGCAGGCTCGGATCATCCATTTGGTCAGAGATCCGCTTGATACCTGTTTTGCTATTTATAAAACGCTGTTTAATCAGGTTTATTCGTTTTCTTATCAACTGGACGAACTGGCGGATTATTTTATCGAATACAAAAAGCTAATGGCACACTGGCATCAGGTGCTGCCGGGCCAGATCCTTGATGTGCATTATGAGCAGGTTGTGGCAGAGCCGGAACTGCAGGCCAAACGCATCCTGGATTGGTGTGGTTTGCCCTGGCAGCAGGATTTACTGGCCTTTCATCAGGCGAAATCTGCTTCAACCACGGCCAGCGCAGCCCAGGTGCGCCAACCTATCCATCAAAAATCAGTGCAAAAATGGCGGCAGTTTGCCGAAGAATTGCAACCAGTGCGGGCAAAGCTTTTTGCCGCGGGTTTGATTGATGCAGATGGTCATGCAGTCTGAATAAAATCAGACCGGCATGATGTCGCAGGGGGCTGTCATCCGGTAGCTATTGCCAGCTTCGGTCTGAAGCGGACGCGCTTCGCGGTGAAACGGACCCGCCTCGCTGTGAAACGGATAAGTGCCGTGCCAGACAAAACTGGGGAATAACACCACCAGGCCTGGCGTCGGGCAAATGGCCTGCGCCACTTGTTCCTGCAAGCCGAGTTCAAGCGATGTTTCGCCGAGTTTCAACCAGCCTTGCCGCTGTGGGTCGTCCGGTCGGATACAGTCCGGTAATTCCAGATAAGTGCAGGCCGACAACCAGCCTTGCGGATGCACGTGGTTGGTATGAAATCCATCATTACCAAGCCGCACTGACCAGCTGCCGGAAAAGCGGAATTTACCGCTGTTACGGCTCAGTAGCGGGTGCTGAGTATCAGCAGGCAGTCGCTGCAGATACTCATGGATCCGTTGTTCTAATACCACACGAAACTGCTGGATCACTGGATCCGGCTCAGCTAAAAGCCTGCCGAGCGTTTGGGTGCCACCTCTTACACTTTGATCCAGTGGCTGCCTTGTACTGGTATGTAAACGCCGAATTACCGGATTCAGTACCGCCAGAAACTCGGCCAGATTCTGATAACCGGCTGGAGTGGGCAGCGGTCTGGCATCAATCAATAACGGGTAGTTATTCAGCCAATGGTTTTTTGCATCGCCCTGCAAGCGCCAGCAGGTGCCCAGATAGGCCCAAATTTCCTGGTCGTGCGGGCTAATTTCTCTGGCCTGCTGCAGCAATAGCTCGGCCTGTGCCAGCTGCTGTTGCCTGATAGCGTAATTGGCGGCGTCGATGAGGGCCCGGACCCGGAATGCCGGTGGCATCTGCTGTTGCAGTGCTTCTGCTGTCAAGGCTGCGGCAGCTGTTAAATCCCCTTGTTTGGCCAGTTGCACGCCGAGGGCATGCAACAAATCCGCTTGCCGGCCATGTAAAGCAATGCCGTCTTGCAGTAAATGACTGGCTGCGGCGTTGTCACCGGACTGGATCAACAAGGCGGCCAGCGCGTAGCGCAGGTTTAAGGCTTGCGGGTTAGATGCCAGTGTTTGCCGGGTCAGTTGCAGGAATTGCGTGAGATCCTGTTGTTGCCAATACAGCTGATTGAGCGCCTCATGTGCACCGATATGCAATGGTTGTAACCTGATGGCATCTAATAATGCCGCTTCAGCACCAGCGTCATTGCCCAAATCATGCTGCAGGCAGCCGGCCATAAAATACAATTCAGCCTGCTCGGGCGATGCTGCGAGCAGCTGTCGAATGATGTCTGCCGCGGCAGCAGGCTGCTGTTTTTCCCGCAGCAGCTGAGCCTTTTGCCACAACAATTGAGTTTGTCCTGGCCAGCGTAATAGTGCCTGTTCCAACAGCTGCAGTGCGGCTCCAACCTGTTCGAGCTGCGCCAGGCTACTGGCCAGTGGCGCATAGGCGCGTGGGTCTTCAGGTCTCAGTTGCACGGCTTTTTGTAACCGGTCCTGAGCTAGCTGTGGTTGTTGCTGACGCAGGGCAAGTAAGCCGGCATTGAGCCAGCTGTCAGCCTGATGCGGTGCAAGTCTCAACGCCTGCTGATAGGCCTGTTCTGCACCTTCTAACTGGTCGAGCTGTTGTAATAAATTGCCGTAATTTGACCAGACTGCGCTTTGAGAAGGGCCCGCCTGCAGACTACGTTTGAAATATTGCAGTGCCAGTTCTGTGTTATTTTGGTGCCGTGCACACAGGGCCAGCAGATGCAGCGCATCTGGCTGTTCCGGAAGCAACTGTAACGTTTGGAGCGCTAACTGCGTGGCCCGGGCTTGCTGGCCCTGACTAAAAGCGGAAACTGCGGCCTGGAGAAGTTGCTGAGCGTGCATCGTCAATACTGAGTTCAAAACAGAATGGCGTTAAATTAACAGAATATCAGCCACAGCGGCCAGCTCTTCGCACCGGCTTGCTGCAATGTCAGCATCTGGCCCTGTTTTTGCTGTCTTGCTGTAACCGTTCGCATCGGGCGCAGCGTTGTCGCGCCGGGTCTTGTTGCAACAATTCGCGTTCAATGCGCGCTTCGCAATCTGAACACAGCCCGTATAATCCCATATCCATTTGAATCAGCGCCGCCTGGACCAGCTCCAGCCTGCGGGTTTTTTGTTCCAGCTCCGGCGTTAGCCAGTGCCTTAATAATTCTGGCCAGAGACTGAGCGCCTGATGCTCCAGCTGCAACAATAAATGGTCAAATTCGCCGGCATGGTCCCGTTGCAAATAAGAAAAAATGTCCTGACGCAGCTGCTGAAGTTCCTGCTGTAACTGACCACGTAATTCCGGAAAAAGCGACTTAGGCATAACATCCTCAGCGGTGAAAGAAGAATGAGTCTGCAGTGTGGCAAAAGCCGCCTGCTGTTGTGCTGATGCAGATCAAAGCCTGTTGCGGTTGCTGTAAAATTTTCTGCGTTGCCCTTTTGTCACATTCAACTCCCCGCTGAGCGCGTGGCAAAGCTTTCGGGTCAACGAAAATTTTATTATGCTCGGCGGAAATAAAATCCACAGTGCTACGGTCTGGTCTGATATCGGTCGGTAACAAACCGGTAAAACAAACCAAATGAGTCAAACAACAAAAGGATAAAGCAGATGAATCAACAGCAAAAAGTAAAAGCAGCCTTAGGTGGTTTAATGTTATCAGCCCTGGCCGGTTTAAGCGGTACCGCTCAGGCGTTTCAGGCGACAGAACTGAGCAGCGGATACCAGCAGACACCAGATGGTGCAGCACAACAAGCGGCAGATCCTAAAGCCGGCACTGAAAAAGCCAAAGAAGGCAAATGCGGTGAGGGCAAATGTGGCGAAGGCAAATGCGGTGGCGATAAAAAAGCAGCTGCCAGCGCTGATAAAGCCAAAGAAGGCAAATGTGGTGAAGGTAAGTGTGGCGGCGATAAAAAAGCAGCTACAGACAAAGCCAAAGAAGGCAAATGTGGTGGCATGAACTAAGATGCCAAAACTTAAAGGGGTGGGGCTTGGGCTGCGGCGTGAGTTGCTCGCCCCTTTGTTACAAGGTGGGCAACAAGGCGGGCAAGGCATCGATTTTATCGAAGTGGCGCCGGAAAACTGGGTCCCATTCGGCGGAGCACTGCAACGTCAGTTTGCTGAAGTTGCCGCGCAATATCCGCTGATTTGCCACGGTCTGTCTTTATC
>CBFGPY010000105.1:0-7269 GCA_965650755.1 uncultured Chromatiaceae bacterium
CCAAAACCTTAAGTGAACAGGAAGCAGCCATCGTCGCTGAACTGAACACTGTACAGGGCAAAGCAGTGGATATCGGTGGTTATTACCGTCCGGACGATGTGAAAGCCAGCGCTGCGCTGCGACCAAGCGCTCTGTTTAATGCAGCTTTAGCCGCTGTTTAACAACCCAGTGATTGGATTTTAAAGGCACCTGCGGGTGCCTTTTTCAATTGTGCGGATTAAATTGTAGCCGTTTGCATGAGCCGGGCAGTAATTCGCTGCAGTGATATCTGACAGCACAAAGTCTGAAATTTTTTTGCGTATGAGAGAAAAACAAAAACGGCCGTGATATCGGGGGTATCACAGACCGCTTTGACAGGCATTGAGCCCGGAACCACTCCCTTTGAGTCTGACGCCCTGCATCGCCAGCATCCGGGGGGTTATTCAGGTTTTTCACCTTCTGGCAGTGCAATATTCACTGCATGCAGGCCTTTTGGACCTTCTGATAGTTCAAACGTCACGTCCTGACCCGCCTTGAGAGTCCGGTACCCATCCATGCTGATGGTGGAGTAGTGGGCGAAAATGTCTTCGTCACGACCCTCTTCACGGATAAAGCCAAAACCTTTGGCGTTGTTGAACCATTTTACTTTACCGGTAGCCATACTACTTACTTCCTTCTCTTCGTTAGCTAAAATCTGTATTCTAGGTCCGGAGCATTTGCGAAGGGCAAGGCTCCAAAAAATACTGTAGATAATTTGTTCAACTAGTCAAGTTTTTTAGAAAAGTACGACCACTTGAAATACGGCAGAATCAACACAACATCCTTTGATGGAAGCAACAGGCGTGACTATAGTCTATGAGCAACACTAAATTTGGTGACGGACAATCCGAAGGGCTGGCGGAACTGATACGACAGAAAGTCGAACCTCCGCCGATGTATAAAGTGGTGCTGCACAATGATGATTACACCCCGATGGATTTTGTTATTGATGTGCTGACCCGGTTTTTTAATATGCAGTATGAAAAAGCCAGCGAAGTGATGTTACAGGTTCATTACGAAGGTAAAGCGGTCTGCGGTGTTTTTACTGCAGGAATTGCCGAAACCAAAGTTCAGCAGGTCAGTGAATATGCCAGAGAACATGAACATCCGTTACTTTGCACTATGGAGCGTACCTGACTGCAGTCTCTCAGCTTTTTATAACTCAGGTGGATTGGGAGTTGTCTTATGTTAAATAAAGATCTTGAGTTAACGCTGAACCTGGCGTTTCGGTTTGCCAGAGAGCGCCGCCACGAATATATGACTGTCGAGCATCTGCTGCTCGCACTGCTGGATAACCCAGCCGCCGGTGACGCATTAAAATCCTGCGGCGCCAATATCGAACGCCTTCGCCTGGAACTGGCTAATTTTATCGATTCCACCACACCTTTGATCCCAGATGGCGATTTAGAGCGCGACACGCAACCAACGCTTGGGTTCCAACGCGTGTTACAACGTGCTGTATTCCACGTGCAATCGTCCGGCAAGTCTGAAGTAACCGGTGCTAATGTACTGGTGGCAATTTTCAGCGAGCAGGAATCACAGGCCGTTTACTTACTGAAAAAAACCGACATCAGCCGGCTGGATATCGTCAATTTCATTTCGCATGGCGTAATTAAGTCGGAAAAGCTCGAGCAGTCTGATGATCAGCAGCAAGATGAAAACGGTGAAATCAGCGTCGAAGACAATAAATACCTGGAAAATTTCACCGCTAATCTGAATGTGCTAGCCAAAAATGGCCAGATTGACCCGCTGGTGGGGCGTGACCTGGAGCTGGAGCGCACTATCCAGGTGCTGTGCCGTCGCAAGAAAAACAATCCGCTGCTGGTGGGGGAAGCCGGCGTCGGAAAAACGGCCATCGCTGAAGGTCTGGCGTTTCGCATCGTGCAGAATCAAGTGCCGGAAGTTATTGCCAATGCCACCATCTATTCGCTGGATATGGGCGCTTTGCTGGCTGGCACCAAGTATCGCGGTGATTTTGAAAAACGACTGAAATCGTTGTTAAAAGAAATCGAACGCGAAAAAGACGCCATTTTGTTTATTGATGAAATTCATACGGTGATTGGCGCTGGCGCGGCCAGCGGTGGCGTGATGGATGCCTCAAACCTGATTAAACCGCTGCTCTCTAGCGGCCGCCTGCGTTGTATTGGCTCGACCACTTATCAGGAATTCAAAAGTATTTTTGAAAAAGATACAGCGCTGGTACGGCGTTTCCAGAAAATTGATATCACCGAGCCCAGTGTTGATGATACCACGCAAATTCTGCTGGGCCTGAAAGAGCGTTATGAACAGCATCATGGCGTGCGTTATACGCAAAAAGCGTTACGTGCTGCGGCTGAGTTGTCGGCAAAGTATATCAATGAACGGCATTTGCCAGATAAAGCCATAGATGTGATTGACGAGGCGGGCGCCAGTCAACGGATGCTACCGGCATCCAAGCGGAAAAAAGTCATTAATGTGCCGGAAATCGAGCATATCATCGCGAAAATGGCGAGAATTCCGGAAAAATCAGTGTCGGCATCAGACAAAGATGTACTGGCGAATCTGGACCGCAACCTGAAATTAGTAGTGTTTGGTCAGGATACGCCGATTGAAGCTCTGACTTCGGCTATTCGCCTGTCGCGCTCAGGTCTTGGCAACGAAGAAAAGCCGATAGGGAGTTTCCTGTTTGCCGGTCCGACTGGTGTAGGTAAAACCGAAGTCACTAAGCAACTCGCGCGGATCATGGGTGTCGAACTGCTGCGCTTTGACATGTCTGAATATATGGAACGGCATGCGGTCAGCCGCCTTATTGGCGCGCCACCGGGTTACGTTGGTTTTGAACAAGGCGGTCTGTTAACTGATGCCGTGTCTAAACATCCGTATTCTGTGGTATTGCTCGATGAAATCGAAAAGGCTCATAGCGATATCTACAACATCCTGTTGCAGGTGATGGACCATGGTACTCTGACAGATAACAATGGTCGCAAAATTGATTTCCGTAATGTAGTGCTTGTGATGACTACCAACGCCGGTGTGCAGGAAACAGTGCGTAAGACTATTGGCTTTAAGCAGCAGGACCACAGCCATGATGCGCTGGCGGAAATTAACCGGACTTTCAGTCCTGAATTCCGTAACCGGCTGGATGGCATTATCTGGTTCCAGCATTTAAGTCGAGACATTATTCTGCAAATCGTCGACAAATTTGTCTGTGATTTGCAGGTACAGCTGGATAAAAAACAGGTGCAACTGGAACTGAGTCCAACAGCACGGCAGTGGCTGGCGGATAAAGGTTATGATCAGGCGATGGGCGCGCGGCCTATGGGCCGGGTCGTGCAGGAGCAGCTGAAAAAGCCATTAGCGAACGAAATTTTGTTTGGGCGTCTGAGTCAGGGCGGCGAAGTGCGCATTGATCTACAGGGCGATGAACTGACATTTGATTATCATGAAGATGAGGTACCGGCTTAAGTGCCGGTCCGCCATAAAAACACAACCCGGGAAACCGGGTTTTGTTTTTATGGATGCTTGGAGCCTGGCTGCGATTAGCGCTGACGGAAAACGATCCGGCCCTTTGTTAAATCATAAGGCGTCAGTTCAACCGTCACTTTGTCACCTGTCAGGATACGGATATAGTTTTTGCGCATTTTGCCTGAAATATGCGCAATCACCACGTGACCGTTTTCGAGTTCGACCTTGAACATGGTATTTGGCAATGTATCAAGGATGGTGCCTTGCATTTCAATCACGTCTTCTTTCGCCATTCAGCGTACGAGCCCCTTCAGATTTAATTTTAAACAGAAAAAAACAGCGCAGATTTTGCCTAAAAGCCGGCGATAAGTAAAGCGAACTGCAGTTATTTAGCAAAATGTTTGCCATTGATCGAGGATTAGGCGCTGCTGTGGCCTAAATTGGCTCTTATAACGCATTTTCTCCGACTGGCTGACCAGATATCCCAAATAGAAATAGGGCAGCTGTTGTTGGGCGCAGAGTTCAGTACCGGCCAGCACTGCCAGAATTCCGAGCGCCAGTTTGTGTTCAGGCTGGTAAAAACTGTAAACCGCTGACAAGCCCTGAGGTAAATGGTCCAGCACCAGCACGCCGACCAGCTGATCGTCCACATACTGTTCGAGCGTGCTGACTTGCAGCCAGCTGCAACTGAGTAACTGTTGCAGATGTTCGGGCTCGGGCGGGTACATCACGCCATCGGCATGGCGCATGCTGATATAGGCCTGATACAGCGAGAAATAATTTTGCTGCAGCGGCTGCTGTTGCCAGCGCCAGTGCCAGTTCATCTTATCGGCCTGCTGCAGTAAACGCCGCTGGCTGCGGCTCAGCTGTAAAGTACTGACGTCGAGCCGTACCGCCTGACAGGCCTGACATTGCAGGCAATAAGGCCGATACAGCTGCTCACCGCTGCGGCGAAAATTATGATCCGTCAGCCACTGGTACACATCAGCGGATAAAGGTTGTTCCGGCAGACTGAATAGCAACCGTTCTTGCTGCTCCGGCAGATAACTGCAGGGATGAAGCGGGCTGACGCCTAATAAGAATTTGTCACTCATCGGTTTTTAATCAGGGCGGGTAAGGGACCTGCTTGCCATAGATCTGCAGGCACAGCCGAGGCGGCTAAAGCGTGCAGCAGTTGCAGGTAATCGGGTCTTGGCATTTTTTGCGCGCCGCATTGCAGTAAAAATGGATTAGGTAACTGGCAGTCGATCCAACCGAGGTCAAAACTCTGCAGATATTGCTGCAATTGGACTAAGGCAAGCTTGGCTGCATTTGGCACGCGATTAAACATCGATTCACCGCAAAATAAATGACCTATCTGCAGGCCATAGAGTCCACCGACTAACTCATCCTGAAGCCAGACTTCAATACTGTGTGCAATGCCTTGATGATGCAGCTGCTGATAAGCTGCGCGAATTTCAGCGCTAATCCAGGTTCCGGGTTGATTAGGTCTCGGCGCGGCACAGCCGGCGACTACTTCAGCAAAGGCCAGATCGCAGCTGAAATGATATTGGTGTTTTTGCCAGTCCTTACACAAACTACGACCAGCATTGAGACTGCCGGGCTCAAATACTGCCCGGATTGCCGGCGACCACCATAACAACGGGTCATCTTCGCTGAACCAGGGGAAAATACCCTGATGATAAGCTGCAGTTAAGCGTTGAGGTGATAAATCACCGCCAAATGCCAACAATCCGTCTGGTTCGGCCAGCGCCGATGCCGGCGCCGGGAACCAGCCTGGATCTGTGCTCAGCTCAGGTAACCACAGCACAGTCACAGCAATTATTTATCCAGTGCGTCGAGGTAACGCTCGGCATCCAGCGCTGCCATACAACCAGTACCGGCTGAGGTAATAGCCTGACGGTAAATGTGATCGCTGACATCGCCAGCGGCAAACACGCCCGGAATACTGGTTTGAGTGGCATTGCCATGTAAACCACTTTGCACAACCAGGTAACCGCCATTCATTTCCAGCTGGCCAGCAAAAATATCAGTGTTCGGTTTATGGCCAATGGCGATAAATACACCCTGTAAATCAATTTGCTCGTCAGCCTGACCTGCAGTTGAAGACAGCCGGACACCGGTCACGCCTGCATCATCACCCAATACTTCAGCCAGTTCACGATGGGTGTGCAACACGATGTTGCCGGATGCCACTTTGGCATTTAAACGGTCTACCAGAATTTTTTCGGCTTTAAAGCTGTCGCGACGGTGGATCAAGTGCACTTCAGAAGCGATGTTTGACAAATATAAGGCTTCTTCCACTGCAGTGTTGCCGCCGCCGACGACCACAACTTTCTGCTTGCGGAAAAAGAAACCGTCGCAGGTTGCACAGGCTGACACACCGCGGCCACTAAATTTGGTTTCAGATTCAAGCCCCAGGTACTTGGCGGAAGCGCCGGTCGCGATAATCAGCGCGTCACAGCTGTATTGGCCATTGTCGCCGGTCAGCAGAAATGGTCTTTGTTGCAGATTGACGGTGTGAATGTGGTCAAACACAATCTCTGTATTAAAAGTTTCAGCATGCTCACGCATCCGTTCCATCAGCGCAGGGCCGGTCAGGCCGTGTGGGTCGCCTGGCCAGTTTTCCACTTCAGTAGTCGTGGTTAATTGTCCGCCTTGTTGCATGCCGGTTAACAAAACTGGCTTCAGGTTGGCACGGGCAGCGTAAACTGCGGCTGTATAGCCGGCTGGGCCTGAACCCAGAATAAGCAGACGGCTGTGTTTTGGATTTGACATGAATTTCCCCGGAAATGCTCTACAGAATTAAGCGTTGTCTGTACGTGGGGCCGATTCTATTGGATTGCAACCCGAACGCAAAGGCGGGCACTAAAATTATTTCTGCCGCCATGTAAAGTCGGCGGTGCTGTGCTAATTTAGCCACAAACAGGCTGCGAGAATTGCAGCGCCCGTCAGCACGCAGATCCTGCGCGGAGGTTTACCTGAAACTGTTGGTTATCCTGGTGTTCATCTGGCTGTGGTTGCCGGTTGCATACGCTAATGACACTTTTTTCAAACGGATTGGCGTGGATGATGGCTTGCCAAATGCAACTATTTACAGCGTTGCGCAGGATTCTGACGGTTTTATCTGGTTGAGTTCAACCAATTCTGGGTTACTGCGTTACGACGGTTACCAGTTTGCTGAGTTCCAGGTTTTAACAGCGGAAGAGCAAAACACCTTAGGCTCACAGGATGTTGGCAGCTTGCTGATAGACCGCAAACAAAATATCTGGGCCGGCACCTGGGGTTATGGCCTGAGCCGAATCGATGCCAAAACAGGGAAACTGAGCCGGTTTAAAACAGATGACACGGATGTTAATAGTCTGGCCAGTATGCAGGTGCAGGTGTTGTATGAAGACAAACAACAAAATATCTGGGTCGGCACCACCGGCGGCCTGAACCGAATGACCGCAGACGGCGAGTGGCAACGTTTGCAGTTTTCCGAGCGCCAGCTTGCGCACAATCGGATTTGGAGTCTGAGTCAGACTCAGGACAACACACTGTGGATTGGCACTTCTGCGGGTTTGCATGCCTGGCGCGAAGATAGTGGTTTGTCCGAAGTGTTGTTGCCATTTCCGCAAGGCAGCGGTCGTGATAATGAAATCCGAGCACTTTACAGTAGTGGGGATAAGCTCTGGGTCGGAACCCGGCAGGGATTGTTTGTGTTGGACCCGCAGCAGCGAAGTTTCCAGCAGACTAAGTTTTTCGACAACCGGCATACGCCAATCATTAATGTTATATCAGCAGATCAAAACGGCATGCTGCTGG
>CBFGPY010000106.1:0-7260 GCA_965650755.1 uncultured Chromatiaceae bacterium
CGCCGTCGATATCGATGCTGGTGAAAGAACTGTTTAACTGCAACTGTTCGGTCAGACTGCCGGCCAGCTCCAGTTCAAAACCTTTGCTTTGGATGCCATCAGCAGTGCGGTACACCTGATACAAGCCCTGCACCGGGTCTGACACGGTTTTATCAAATACCGCCAGATTTTGCTGTTCGATATCAAAAGCGGCGAATGACAGTAGCGCTTTGTCATCAAACAGGCTGGCTTTAAGGCCCAATTCCAGCGCTTTACCGTCGATAGCAGGTAATAAGCGGCGGTTTTCGTCGCGTTCTTTTTGTGGCTGGAAAATCGCGGTATGGCTGGCGTACAGGCTGATTTGCGGCGTCAATTCATACACGGCGCCGATGTAAGGCACCACGCCGTCGTCGGCCATGGTCTGGTCGACGCCATAAGAAGTACCGGCCACTTCGGCGTCAATCCAGCGCGCGCCGGTAATGAGTTTCAGGCTGTCGGCTAAGTCCCAGCGCACTACGCTGTACAGTGCTTTTTGGTCAGCATCGACGGCACTGCCGTTCTGGCCATCTTTAAAGCTTGGCAGTGGTGTGTTGCCATCCCAGCTGGTCAGTGCCGGCATCGCCGGGAAACCCAGGCCTGTGCTGAAATCATATAAAGAGATATCGGTGTATTCACGGTCGGCGATATTGAGGCCGGTGACTAATTCGTGCTGACGGCCAGCAAGGCTGAATTTGCCCTGCAGATAGATATCGCCAAACTGGGTGTTTTCGTCTTTGCCATAAAAACTGCCGTAGCCGGTGCTACCTAAACCGGTTTTCGGGTCAATGCCGTTGGGCGCACTGACATAAACATAAAACAGGTCACCGGCCTCTTCGACTTTCATCAGCTGGTATGAAGTGACCAGCTTCCAGTCGTCATTGAGCTGATGAGCCAGTTCAACAAAAGAGCGGTTGTCTTTGACCTGCCAGTAGGACCAGTTGGCCGATGTGCTGGCTGAGCGGTCGTAGTCAATCCGGCTGCCATCGCCATAATGCAGCGTCAAAGCACCCCACATGCCGCCGTTGCCCTGGCTGTCCTGTGCGCTGTGGCCAAAGGTTAGTTGCGTGTTGTCGCCAAGGGCGGCGCTTGCCACCACATAACCGACGGTTTTGTCGTGGTTGTAGCGGTCAAGGTATGAATCTTTGTCTTCTTTCACCAACACAGCGCGGGCGTTCAGGCCTTCAGTTAAAGCGCCTTGGACATCACCTTCAATGCGGGTGTTGGCCCAGGAGCCATAACTTGCTTTGACCATGGCGGCGAAATCCGCGCCTGGGCGTTTGCGTACCATATTGACGGTGGCAGAAGGATTACCAACACCAGACATTAAACCGTTGGCGCCACGGATAATTTCGATGCGCTCATAAAGCGCCGTGTCCAAATCACCTTCAATACCGCCGCCGGTGAACGGCAGCCCCAGGCCGTCGACCTGGAAGTTGGTGATATCAAAACCGCGTGCGTTGTAATAAGTGCGGTCGGTTTCGATGCGTTCCACATTGACGCCGGTGGCTTGATCCAGTGCCTGGTTGATGTTGGTCAGGCCAAAATCCTGCAGCTGCTCTGCTGACAAAATACTGATGGCTTGTGGCGTGTCTTTGAGTGCCAGATCAAGCTTAGTCGCACTGCTGTTTTGGTTGACCAGATAGCCTTGGCTGCGGCTGCCGGTGACTTCAATCCGTTCGACATTCCGATCCGCCGCGCTGGCGTTGTCGTCGGCAGCGAGCAACTGCGGGCTGAACAGTGCGGTAGCAATAGCCAGTGCCAGTACTGAAGGAGATGCGATTACCGTGGCGTGTTGAGACTTTACATCAGCAGATTTAGACATGTGAAAAACCTATGTTGACTACGCAAATAAGAATTATTATCACATGTGATTTTGCTAAATTCGACTGTTTTATTTTTGCTTGATATCTAAGTTATTGTTTTTAATTGGAATTAATGACCATATTTTGCAAATCTTAACACGAATAGTTCTCAGATCTATTTGAGTGGGCTGAATAAATCAGGTACATTGCGTTTTTTTTGCGGTTGTTGTCTTGCGGCAGGGCACAACTGTCAGCGTGACGTAGCACCGCCACAGTGCAGGTAGGGTTCGATGAAAATCTCGCAAAAATTCTGGTTTCAGTTGCATGGCTGGTGTTCGTTGCCCGTGTGGCTGATTTTTACTGCGGTCTGCCTGACCGGCACTATCGCGGTATTAAGCCATGAGCTGACCTGGTTGTTTAACGAAAATGCCCGGGCTTACAACCCAGAGAACTTGCCGGCAAAACCGCTGGCCGAATTGGTGGCGGCAGTTGAGCAGGCCGAACCGACGGCGGCAGTCACTTCAGTGATGGTGCTGGAGCCTTACCTGGTCACTGCGGTGTTGTTCACCACAGAAACCATGCCAGCGGCTATTGCTTATGTGAACCCTTACACCGGCGTGGTGCAGGAGATTAACCCCGGCATTAACTTCATCACTTTTATGCGCAGTTTGCACGGCTGGTTATTGTTCCCCTGGCAGCACAGTTATAGCGTCGGTTATTACCTGGTCAGCGCCATGTCGTTGCTGATGCTCGGCGCTTTAATCACTGGTCTTATCATCTACAAGCGTTTCTGGCAGTCCTTCACTGCACCGAAACTGCGGTTACATCAGGGCAAAAAAACCGTGCTGGCGGACCTGCACCGCTTAGCCGGAGTTTGGTCGCTGTGGTTTTTACTGCTGATGTCGCTGACCGGTTTGTGGTATCTGATCCAGGCGGTGCTGTGGCATAACGACGTCGAGTTTTATCACGAAGTTGAACCGTTAAGCGCTTTGTATGTACCGGCGCCGGCCGCTGACGGCAAAGTGCCGGCGATGATCCCACTGGCGCAGGCGATCACCAGGGCGCAGCAATTTTTACCTGAATTAAAACCTGCCTTTGTCGCCATGCCGGAACACCCGCGCGATTATTACCGCATTGCAGGCTATGGCGATTCGGTTTGGTTTGATCAGTATTCTTACAACGTCTGGATCAACCCCTGGACCGGCGAAGTGGCGGATGCCCGCGTACCGGCTCAAATGGGCGGGCTGGAAACAGTGATGTCGGTGGCGGACCCTTTGCATTACGGCACTATCGGCGGGCTTTGGACTAAAGCCATCTGGTTTGTGTTTGGCTTGCTGGTCAGCGGCATGGCCATCACTGGTTTTATGATTTGGGGCAGCAGGACTATTCGCGGCGCAGCCGGCCGTGAAGCGCGGGCACGGGTGGAACAGGCGATGTCAGCCACACTGCCGCTGCAGACTTTATCTGGCGCAACAGACCACACCGCAGGAGCCAAACAATGACCCAGCCACATGGATTGCAGCAGTTTTGGGCGCGGCATAAATTTAAACTCAATGGCGTGGTGCTGGTGCTGCCATTCTGGTTTTTGTATCAATCACTGGATCTGCAATTCCCGCCGGCATTGCCAAAAGCCCAACTCGGGCCTTATGAAGTGACGGCGATGCCGCTAAGTAGCGACGGCCCCTACGCCCATCATGGTGAGTGGGTGAAAGACTATTACCTGCAGTGGTGTAGCGGCTGTGTCGAAAAAATCCGTCAGGGCTTTTTGCTGGTCAGCGACACAGAACCGGACCTCAAAAGTTTAAGCCGCGACCATAGCAGCCTGCTGCACGGCAATAAACATGGTCTGCATGTGCATGCGCGCACACCGCAGCAACTGAAAGCCGGCGATAAACTCTGGCTGGTGATCGAAGACTGGCAGGGCCGGATCTACTCGCATCATTGGGTGTTATAAGCCGCAGATAGGCTTTATACCCTGCCACAGCAGATGCAGCGCCAGCAGGGTCAGTGCGGTTTTCATCAACAACAGATAACGGGCATTATGACCGGCAGGCCGGATCCGGCTGCCAAGCCAGGAACCGGCGATGGCGCCAATGCAGAGTGCCAGCAAAGGCCAGAGATAGTCACTGTAGATAAAACCTAAAGCGCCAAACAACAGGACTTTGCACAGATGACTCACCGTCATCAGCAAAGCGCTGGTGGCGATGATTTGGTTCTGATCCTGTGTTTTCTTTAGCAGCGCAGTCATCGTCAGTGGCCCGGTGGCGCCAACAAAAAGGCCAAGACCGGTCTGGAGAAAACCCAGCATCACGAAGTTTTCGGCCCGGCCGGTCAGGCGTTTAAACCCGGGATGCCACAGATTCAGCAACATGTAACTGCCAATCAGCAACGGCAGCATGGCCAGCGGCAAACGGCTTAACAGCAAATAACCTGCGGCGACACCCAGCGCAGAGCCCAGTAAAAACGCGGGCAATACTGACCAATGCACGTCCTTCGGCGCAAACAAGGCGCGTGAACTGTTACTGGCTAACTGCGCTGTACCATGCAGTGGGATTAAGGCTGCCGCCGGCAGAAAAAACGGCAATACAGCGAGTAATAACATACCGCCGCCAAAGCCAATCAGCGCGGCAAGCAACGAAGTGAGCAGGGCGGTAACAGCCAAGAGGATAAGCATCAGGCATTCAGGTCAGAGAAAAGATTTTACCTTGCCATCTGGGTGGAAGTTAGGCAAGCAGCAAACCCGCTATCTTCATAGAGGCTTAATGCAGCATGTGGGACGGTTCAATGTGCGATTGTTGATGTTTTTCAGCAGCAGGCAACAACGCCTCCTGCAAATCAGCCTGCAGGTTTAACAAACTGGCGTAGAGCGCCGCAGGTAATTTGGGTTGCTGCAGCGCACAGCAGAACCAGCGCTGGGTTTGTTTCAGCAAGGCACGGCTTCGGCCTGGCTGGCCGGCGGCACGATGGCAATTGGCTAAATTGCGCACAGTGACAACAAGGCAACAACTGGGTAAACAAAGTTCGTCGTCTGGTAGAGCCTGTAAAGTACCGGCTTCAGCTGCTGCACCCAGTGTGCTCTCCAGCCAGACCGGCCAGACATCCTGCATGGCCTGCTGATAACAATGCTGCGCCTGTGGCCAGTCTTGAGCGAAATATGCCTGATTGCCCAGTTCCATCCAATATTGCCAAATCTGCATGCGGCCTCCTGTTGCTACGAAGCTGAACTCAGCCGCTGACAACCTGGGTCGGAAACCACTGACAATGCTGATTGACCAGCAAAAAAGTGCTGACCAGTGCGACAGTGCCAAGCGGGGCGATTTTTTTGCGAAAGTTCATCCGGCATTCCTCTGAAAACAACCATATTTGCAGTATAACTAAATGCGAATAGTTATCAATAACAAAAATAAATCAATGTCAGTGGAAAAATTGCTGCAATGCCGCCACCGTGAATACTGACATTTTGTGATACTATCACGTTGTTTTTAACAGTCATTGCCCCGGAGTTTTTATGCGCCATGAACGTATCCCGCTGATTTTATTAACTGGTTTTTTGGGCAGTGGCAAAACCACCTTATTAAATCAGCTGGTGCAGTTGCCGGAATTCAGCCGCACGCTGGTTATCATCAACGAATTTGGTGAAACCAGCCTGGACCATTTGCTGGTCAGTAAAAGCAGCGATGAGCAGATTGTTGAGCTGTCGAGCGGTTGTATCTGCTGCACCATTCGCGGTGATTTGGCCAAGACCTTAAGCGACGCCACCTGGCGTTTTGCCCGCAACGGTGTGCGCCAGTTTGACCGGGTCGTGATTGAAACCACGGGCCTCGCCGAGCCGACGCCGATTCTGCAAATCATCAGCAACACACCCAAACTTTATGACAGCTACCGCATGCAGGGCACTGTTACTGTAGTGGACGCAGTGAATGGCGCAGGTACCTTGGCCGCTCATCCGGAAGCGCAAAAACAGGTGGCGGTGGCGGATTTATTGCTGCTGAGCAAAACCGACCTCGCTACAGATACTCAACAAGCCGCCACGCGCGACGCGATGGCGCAGCTGAACCCAACAGCGCCGGTGCAGCTGGTGCTGCAGGGCCAAACGCAGGTCAACGAGATTTTAGCGCTGGACCATGCTGAACCTGTGCAATCGACAGCACCGCTGCACAGCTGGCTGCCAACAGAACAGCTGAGCTTTGCACCGGTCAGCGGCAAACGCGGCTTGCTGCGGGCAGACTCAACCAGCACAGCGCCGGTGGACGTCAACCGCCACAACGACCGCATCCGGGCTTATTGTTATGTGCTGGAACATCCGGTCACCGCCGCGCAAATCGACCAGTGGCTGGATGCACTGATGCCGGAACTGGGGCCGCAGCTGTTGCGCCTGAAAGCGATTTTAAATGTGGTGGGGTTTCCGGGGCCGCTGGTGGTGCACGCCGTACAACATCTGCTGCATCCGGCCGGCTTACTGACCGAATGGCCAGATGCCGACCGGCGCTGCAAGCTGGTGTTTATCACCGACAACTTAAGTGCCGAAACTATCGAACAAAGCCTGCAGTTTTTGCAATAAACGACAGGCTTATTTGCCAGAGAGTGCTCTGGGGGCTGATGACGCCTGGTTTTGCTCCCGGAACTGGCTGGGCGTCACTCCTTCCAGCCGCTTAAAGAAGGTGTTAAACACTGATTTGCTGTTAAAACCGACGGCAAAATAAATGTCGGTAATGGTCTTGGCGGCAGGGCCATGCTCAGCCAGCAGCCGTTTGGCCTCCGCGATGCGGTAGCTGTTGATGTACTCATAAAAATTCTGCTGATAGCGCTGCTTGATAGTCAGAGACACTTTTTTCGCCGGATAACCGGCCGCATCAGCCAGTTTATCCAGCGTAATATCCGGGTTGGCGTAAAAGCGCTGCTGCGTCATCAGCTTGTCCAGCTGCACCGCAATGGCGTCGTCATACAACACTGTGGTTTCTTCTTTGGCTTCAAACAGCGGCTGCTCACGCACCGGTTTGACGCCGACAAAAGAGGTAAAACGCAGGAAAATCAAAATATTCAGCGCGACAAAGTTCAGGTAATAACTGGACAGCCCCACCACGTTCAGCAGGTCCATATTAAAATCGTTCGCCAGGAATCCATAAAGTTTCAGGCACACCAGCACAGTATCCAGCGTAAAAATGGTCAGGAAACTGAGCAGCATCAGCTTCAGCCAATACATATCTGTGGTTTTTAAATCAGCCTGTTCATGGCGGATCTGTTCGCGGTAGCGCCATACCAGCAGAAAACACCACAGCACATAACCGGCGCGGACAAAACGCCCCAGCGTTTCTACATACAAATGCGGCGACGAATAAGCGATGTGCTGGCTGTGAATAAGCTGCGTCTGGCTTTGCTGGTCCAGCGCATAAAAATTCCACACCATATGCAGCAGATAAATGACCAGCGGAACCAGATG
>CBFGPY010000107.1:0-7226 GCA_965650755.1 uncultured Chromatiaceae bacterium
GGCATCTGTGCCGGCGGCTATCTGGCCGGGCAATATACCGATCAGGCCGCAGGGAGCAAAGCCTTTGCATTGGTCGAGCTGGCGGAAATCGATCAGGAAATTACCGGAGACAACAGCGCGCAATTTATTTCGTTGCGGCTGCCGGGTGAAGCCAGTACCCGGAATGTGTATTACCAGGCAGGACCACATTTTGGCAGCACGCTGCCGGCCAACGGCAAAGCACTGGCCTATTATGCCGGGTCCAATCATATCGCCGCCCGGATTTCTGACTACGGGAAAGGCCGGGTGGGGCTGATCGGCCCGCATTATGAAGCCGACGCCAGCTGGTATGCCGCTGACCAACTGCCGGTCAACGCCGCACAACATCAGGACTTGTTTTTTCGCATGCTGCGGCAGCTGCGCCAGTAGGTGTGAGTCCGCTGCTGCAGACATCGCCTGACAAAATTAGATAATCTCAGCCCAACATCGGCAAAATGCAGCGAATTGTAGTGAATTGTTACCTCAGCTGCCGGAAGCTGTGGCGAGCTGCTAGCATGCGCCGGTTTTTTTTAGTTATCTGCAGCCGGAATGCTGCCAGACCTGACTTTACCGGAAGAGGTGTTGATGAAATCCTGCAAAATTTTGCTGCCGATATTAGTGAGCCTGCAGTTGGCAGGTTGTGGAAAGGAGGGCCCGGCGCCGCTCCCCATTGATTATCTGCAACCGGGTGCGCTGATTCAAAGTGGCAGCGCAGCCAGCCGTCTGGCCAGCGGTGTGGCGCAAATTCAGGGGCTTGGCAGCCAATGTACAGGTTTCATTATTAATCATGGGGTTGCGAATGCGCCAGCCTATCTGATGACCAACGGCCATTGTGTTGAATTGTTTGACTCCGCCACTGTTCAGCATCAAATCCCCGCCGAAGGGCAAGCGCGTTTTCAGCTGTTTAAAGACAATTTAGCCGGCGCCGTCAGCGTCAATATCAGCGAAATCAGCTGGGCCAGCATGCGCGGCACCGATATCGCCATTCTGAAAACCGACCAGACTCTGGCGCAGTTGCAACAACAAGGCTTGCGCGCTTATACACTGGCGCCGCTGCCAAAACCCGGCACGGCGCTGACCATCGCCGGCGTGCCGGTCAAAGATATCCCGCAGGACGAATGGGCACTGCGCCAGGTGCAATGTAAAGCCGGCCAGACCACAAGGTTATTCGAGTTTGTCTGGATTTGGGACCAGGCGCAGGCGGGGGATTGTGGTGGCATTCTGCCGGGTCATTCCGGCTCGCCGGTGTTTGACCCGGCCGGTCAGGTGGTTGGCATCATCAATACCAGCACTATCGGCGCTGATGCGGGTGGCAATTGTTATCTCGGCAAGCCCTGTGAACTGCGTAAAACCGGCGTAGTCGCCGCGCCGAACACCAGTTATTGGCTGTCGGTCGACGGAGTGCGCGCTTGCTTCGCGGCCAGCGGCGAGTTTTCACTGCAGCAGGCCGCTTGCCAGTTAGAGCAGCCTGAGCCATTTGTGGCGCGCAACGCCGCGCGCGTACAAAAAGCACCGGCCGGCTGGCAGGCCGAATTAGAGGGCCCGCGCACCATCAGCCTGAAAAGTGGCCCGTTACACAGCACCGATTGCCGAGATCCAGCCGGTTACAGCGGTAGTTATTTTGCCGGCGAAGTTTATGAAAAGGCGATCGGCAGCAGCCAGGATGGTCATTGGCTGCTGTGTGCTGCCGGTTATGGCGAAGATGGTAAAATTCAGACCCGTAACGCCGGTTTCACCGCGCTGGAAATTGACAATACAGCACCGGTACGGCCGATGAAGCTGCACATAGTGCGCTTTGACGACGCCTTGCAATTCCAGCCGCTGTTTTCGCCCCCGGAATTGTCGTCGTATCGCTGGAAAGTGGGTAAACCGGCAGAAACCGACTGCGCTGACCCCGCCGGTTACCGGTTATTCATCCGTATTCCCCGTTTCGCCGAGCACAGCGAACTGCCACTGAAAGTGTGTCTGATTGGCAGCGACGAAGCCGGCAACGAAACCAAACCACAAAGCGAACTGCTGGAGAAATAACCGGGAGTTTGCCCGTGGTTTGCTGCGGCTAGGGACGCGTTGACAGGGCTGACGCCGTCGGTAATTGCGCCAGCCAGTTAACCAGCAATTGCTGTGCGAACCCCCTGAGTGCGGCACCATGTTCGGCCGTTTGGGTGCGCAATAACGGTAAATCGGCCTGGCCCCAGCTAGCCAGTTCACTGGCGTGGCCAAGCAGCCATTGTTCCAGTCGGTGGGCTTCCAGCTCCGGGTGGCACTGAATGGCGAGGACCTGAGCCCCCAGCCTGAATATTTGGCGGTAAACCACAGTTTCGGCTAACAGTTCAGCGCCCGGCGGCAGGTCAAAGGTATCGCCGTGCCAGTGAAACATCGGATATTCAGGCGCCGGGAGCCCGTGGAACAATCCACTACTGCTGGCTGCTTTGGTCAACCGGATAGACGCCCAGCCAATTTCTTTGCCGGCAGGGCCCGGATACACCCGTCCACCTGCGGCGTTGGCGATCAGTTGTGCGCCGAGGCAAATGCCCAGCAGTGGCAGCCCGGCCGCCAGCCGGTGTCGGACTATGGCGAGCTCAGCGCTTAAAAACGGGTACAGCGCTTCATCGTAAACACCGATTGGCCCTCCCAGCAGCACACAGAGGTCCGCATTAAAGGCGGCGTCCAGCGGATCGAGCGCTGCGTCCAGATAGTGGATTTGATAACCGGCTTGCGTCAATACAGTGGTAAAACTGCCCAAATCTTCAAACTGCAGATGACGGACGGCCAGACAAAGTTTTTGCTGTTGCATCGGTGCGTTTCCTGTGGTGATCGGCAGGGTTGAGTGAGTCAAAATGCCGTGGTTGCCTGCTCAGGTGGCTGATGCTCGCGGCAAATCAGTTCAATTGACGACAGCGGCAGCGGCTGCTGGGTCAGGCCACAATACGGGGCGCCGTTCTGTTGCTGGTGAAAGCGGCAGCTGTGGCAAACTCCAAAACTGCGTTTTTCTTGTTGCTGTAACTGGCCAAGCAACTGGCCGAGCTGGTGACTGAGCGCATCGGCAAAGTCTGGCCCCAGCGCCAGTGCAGCCTGCTGCAGCGCGTCTATCGCCGCCAGTTGACTCAGCACCTGCAAGCCTGCTGCGGTCGGTCTTAAATGCACTTGTCTTTTGTCGGCTGCGTCCGGCTCTTTCACCAGCCAGCCACGTTCTTCCAGCGCTTTCAGCGACTGCGACACTGTGCCTTTGGTCAGGCCCAGATATTCGGTTACGCCCATCACAGTATCGGAATAGGGATTACACAAACTTAAATAACGCAGCGCGCTCAGCTGCACCGCCGGCACCTGCGACAACTGCGCATCGTCGCGCTGCCAGCTGCGCAGCAGGCTGTTCAGCCGTTCCAGGTAATCAAAAAGCGTCAGCATCGCCAGATGCTCCTGTGCGAAAAAGTCTGTTGACATTGTATCGGAACGAAACTATATTGCAATTGTTTCGAATCGATACTTAATTGAGCTTAAACAGGAGCCCGTTATGAACGTCCAGGTCTTTGATACCCATGTCACCACCAGCGACGGCCGCTATCTGCACTTTGATGTGTTGGTGGAGCCCGAGCACGCCGAGAGCGCAAAGCGCTTTGCCGCGCAGTTTCTGGCGTCCCGCGGCGTCAGCGCTGACCAAATCCGCCAGCAAAGTTGTGCTTTTTGTCATAACGAAATTGGCACACCAGCCGTCATTGCCGCGATAGAAGCGCAGCAATACGCCATCATCCCGCTGCAGGGTTGTTAAACCCGGGAGAACTAGCGATGAAACAGCCGATTATCGATTGTGATGTACATGATTTAATTGAAATTATTTGCATGCGCCGTTACGAGGTCCGGCTGTTATTGCAAGACGGCAGCACGCTGCAGGGCGTGGCCAGTAACACGCGCGCCAGTCAGGGCACTGAATATCTGCTGCTGCAACAGCAGCAACAACGGCTGGAAACGCCGCTGCTGGAGATCAGCCGCATCGACGTGCTGACGCCGGGGGCAGAGATCCAACACATCACTCCAACCGCCAGCGGCAGCTGCGCGATTTAACCTTTTTAAAACGAAATTACGGAGAGTTCTATGAAAAAACAAATGTTTACACTGATATCTGCCAGCTTACTGGCTATTTGCAGCCACGCTGCGCTGGCGCATGGTCCGGGTGGCATTCATGCCCAGCCATCCAAAGCGGTGCAGGCCGAATTTGATCTGGTTCACACCCGGGTGTTTCGCGACAAAACGCATCTGGTGTTTGAGCAAGTGGTCAGCGCCAGCGCCGGCGCCAAAAAGCCACTGAGCAATGGTGGCAACTTTGCCGGTGCAGAAGTGCAGAGTTATGTCTGGCCAACCAGCCTGGATTCATCAGTTATCGGTTTTGATGGCAAAAAAGGCATTGTCGCACTGGCCTTAACCGCCCATCCGGATTTTGACGACACGCCACTTTATGATGAAAACAGCGATGGTAACCTGACCAACGACGGCGATGAATGGCATGCCCACTGGGTGGTGCTGGTCAGCGACGAACAGTGTGGCCCCAAGGGCTTAAAAGTGCGCGATATTCCAAAAGGTGAAACACCAAAAGTGCCAAAAACCTGGCCAGGTGCGCCGCTTTATCTGGATTCGCCCGGTTATGACTTCAAGCTGCAAAAAGACACGGTCAGCATTCGGGTCCCACTGAAAGATATCGGCTTTCCGACTGATTTTAATTACGACGGTGTTACCGCCGCGCTGAAGGTCAATGCCAACCTGCACAACCCGCTGCTGTGTGTCGCGACTGTACATGACATCGCCTCAGGCGATCTGTCGCTGCCCGCTAAATGGCCAGCTTCCTGAGCGCGCCAGGTCTATCAATCGCCGGCTGCAGCAGTGACAAAATCAACAAAGGCCCGCAGCCGGCGCTGATGGCGTAAATCCCGGTGATATCCCAGCCAAATCTGGCGCGGCGGTGGCGTTGTTGGGAGCGGCAGTTGCTGCAATCCGGCAATTTGCCTGGCCATGCTGACAGGCAAAACTGCGAGCCCAAGCCCTGCCGCACACAAACGGGCCTGTGCTTCTCTGCTGTTACTTTTAAAAGCGATGCGGGCGCCGGGAAACTGGCTTTGCAGCCAGGCAACATCCGGTAAGTCACTGAAATAACTGTCCATGCTGATGAGATGCAGGTTTTCCGGAGTATCGAGCCAGCGCAGGTCAAAAGCCTGATTGGCATAAACCGCATAGTCAAGTTGCATCAGTTTGCGCTGTGCAATATCCGGTTCGTGAAACGGCTGCAGCCGGAAGACTAAATCTGCTTCGCGTCGTGCCAGGTTAAACAACCGCGAGTCGGTGATCAGTTCCAGGCTAACTTGCGGGTGCAAGCGGAGAAAACTAGCGCAGTAGTCGGCCAGCACATAATGGCTGAACCAGTCAAAAGACGAGATCCGCAACGTGCCGCTGAGCTGCGCTTCTTGTCCGGACAGCTGCCGCAGCGCGGTATCTGCTTCTTCGGCCATGCGTCTGGCGACCGGCAATAACGCCTGACCGGGCTCTGTCAGCAGAAACCCGGTCGCAGTGCGCTGAAACAATTTTTGCCCGAGCTGCTGTTCCAGGCTTTGCATGCGCCGGCCTAAGGTGGGTTGGGTCAAGCCTGACGCCCGCGCCGCCGCCGTTAAGGTGCCACTGTCAGCCACCGCTAAAAATAACCGCAGATCGTCCCAGTCCAGCTGATACATAGTGGCCTCATTCATTTATGCATGGATGTCATGCATATTAGTTGATTTTCATATTATTTTGCATGGCGAATACTGCAGTCAGCTCCAGTCCGGAGTTTCAGCGCAACTGAGGAATATCAGATGAACACGCAAATGACGATGCAGGCTTTACAGGTGCCCGGCGCCAACGAACCCTTTGTTTGCACCCAACTGCCGGTGCCACAACCTGCCGAAGGGCAGGTGCTGGTCAAAGTGCTGGCCAGTGGCGTCAACCCGTTAGATTTAAAAATCCGCGCCGGCGCGGCGGCACACGCCAAACAACCACTGCCTGCGGTGTTGGGGCTGGATATGGCCGGTGAAGTCGCTGCCATCGGGCCAGGCGTCAGAGGCTTTGAGCTGGCCGACCGCGTGTATGGCATGACCGGCGGTGTCGCCGGTCAGCAAGGCTCTTTAGCCGAATACCAGCTGGTGGACGCGCGGTTACTGGCTAAAGCGCCGGCGAATATCAGCCTGCGCCACGCAGCGGCGATGCCACTGGTGGTGATCACTGCATGGGAAGGCTTAATGGACAGAGCCAAAGTCGCTGCTGGCCAGAAAGTTTTAGTGCAAGGTGGTGCCGGTGGTGTCGGCCATGTGGTCATTCAACTGGCAAAAGCTTTTGGTGCTGAAGTGTTTGCTACCGCCGCGGCCAAAGATGCGGCTTATATCCGATCACTCGGTGCTGTGTTTATCGACTATCAAACCAGCACTGTTGGGCAAATGCTGGCCGAGCACACCAACAATCAAGGCTTTGATATTGTTTACAACACTGTGGGCGGCAGCAGCCTGGACCAAGCTTTTGCAGTGGTAAAAGCCTATACCGGCCATGTTGTCAGCTGTTTAGGCTGGGGCACTCACAGCCTCGCGCCCTTATCATTTCAGGCGGCAACTTACTCCGGTGTCTTTACCTTATTACCGTTATTAACCGGCGCAGGCCGCCAACATCACGCCGACATTCTGACGCAGGCCAGTGCGCTGACCGAGCAGGGCTTATTAACAGTCCGGCTGGACTCAGAGCAGTTTGATTTTAACCAAATCGAGCAGGCATACAGCAAAGTCGCCGCCGCTGCCAACAGTGGCAAAGTGGTGGTCAGTGTGAGTCACACTTAAATGCTTTCTGAGGCCGGGGGCTGCCGCCTTTCGTGCCGGCATGCTCCAATCTAAAAGGGCAGTCCTTCTTATGGTATCTGAGCCTGAGGAAGTGACCATATTGCGATGTTCAGAATGGGGCTTCTGAACTTTCTGTGACTCTCAAATGATCATTTCCTGTCTGAGTGCCGAAGGACCCTGCGCACAGGCAGACATTCAACTTCTAGAGCGTTTTACAGCTACAAAGGGATTCAGCCCAAGTTGAGACAAGACGCGCCTGGCATTTTCGGCACAGTTTAAATTGTCAGGTTTGGTAGCAATTTCCGTCAGAATACCTTGTAGTTGCCGCTTATTGTCGGCAAGTTTTTGTTCCAAAACTACAATATC
>CBFGPY010000108.1:0-7206 GCA_965650755.1 uncultured Chromatiaceae bacterium
CTGCCGGATGCAGAAACTTCAGCGAGTCTGGCCAACCAGTATTTAGGCCAGGGCCCGGCGGTGTATGCCCGGCTGGCGCCGCTGGTGCTCAAGGCCGCCTTTGATGGCGACGCAGTAGCGCTGCGTATCCGCGCTGAAGCGGTGCAGTTTGTTGAAACTGTGGTGCGGCGGTTATTAGCCGTGGGCGCGCCTAAGGTCGGGCTGGTGGGCGGCATCGCCGGACAGCTGGTGCCGCTGTTAGACCAAAGCCTGCCTTGTGCTTTTGTTGCCAATGCCGGCGAGCGTGGCAGCTGGTGTTTTTTAACGCAACATTTGGCGGAGCTGCCGGCATGACTAAATCCCTGATGCATAAGTCCACGAAGACCCAGTCCGGGACGCCAAAGCAAAACAAATCTTTGTTACAAGGCCGGCGCGATTTATTAAAACTGGCAGCGGCCTTGCCGCTGGCCGGTGGTCTGACGGCTTGTGCCAGCAAGACTGCGATTGCGCCAGAGAAATCGGCCATTTCAATAGCGACTTCCACACCGAAACCAACTGCTGTGCGTAAACCTGTAGTGGTGTCGACCTGGGAACATGGCATGCCGGCCAACGCGGCGGCCTGGCAGGTGTTAAGCCAGGGCGGCAGCGCGCTGGATGCGGTCGAGCAAGGCGTGCGGGTACCGGAAGCCGACCCTGCGGTGCGTACTGTTGGCTACGGCGGTTATCCGGATGCGGCCGGTGAAGTGACTTTAGATGCCTGCATCATGGACCATCAGCTGAATTGTGGCTCTGTGGCTGGGCTTAAGCGCATCAAGCATCCGATCTCTGTGGCGCGCGCTGTGATGGAAAAAACGCCGCACGTGATGCTGGTTGGTGAAGGTGCGCTGACTTTTGCCAAAGCGCAGGGTTTTGTTGAAGAGAACCTTTTAACCGAACAAAGTAAACAAGACTGGCTGCTTTGGCGCGAGCAAGGCAAAGCCAAGTCACAGATTAATATCGAAAATCATGACACCATCGGCATGCTGGCGCTCGACAGTCAGGGCCATCTGGCCGGCGCCTGCACCACTAGTGGTGCGGCGTATAAACTGCCGGGCCGGGTCGGCGATTCACCGCTGATTGGTGCCGGTTTGTATGTCGATCAGGACGTCGGCTCTGCGACGGCCACTGGTCTGGGTGAGCTGATGATCAAAACCGTCGGCTGCCATCTGGTGGTTGAACTGATGCGGCAGGGCTTAAATCCGCAGCAGGCTTGTCAGCGCGCGGTAGAGCGTATCGCGGCGAAAATCCCTAATGCCGCAGAGGCGCAGGTCGGTTTTCTGGCGTTAAGTGTCAACGGCGAAGTGGGCGCCTATTGTCTGCACGGTGGTTTTAACTATGCAGTGCAGGATGCCAGCGGTGCGACGCTGACCGATGCCATTCACCTGCTACCCGGAGTGGTAGCATGAAACTAAGTGCCCGGAGTGGTGGCATGAAACGGCTGTGGTTACCTTTGGCGATGTTGCTGGCGTGCCAGTCTCAGGCGACCGGTCTGCTGCCGGACCAACCGCCTTTTGCGCTGACCCTGGCACAGGCTAAAGCCTGGACACCACATGGCGCCACGGCCAGCAAAGCCAATATCAGCCAGATCCCGCTGGCCGCGCGGCACAGCGCGCCACTCAGCCCTACGCAGGCGCAAAATCAGCAGGCGCAGCTGCTCTATGCACCGGATGGCATGAATAACTTTGGCAATTATCTACAGCCGCAAGCCAGAGCCAATTTATATAGTTTCAGCAACTGGTCACAGATCGACATTCTGAACTGGTTTGCCGGCACTGCCGATTTAACAGTGCAGATTCCGGCGCGGCCCTGGGTGGAAACCGCGCATAAAAATGGCGTCAAAGTACTGGGCTCGGTGTTTTTGGGCATAGCACAATGGGGCGGCAGCCCGGACACTGTTGAAACGCTGCTGGAGCAAGACGCGGCTGGCAACTTTATTCTGGCTGATCAGCTGCTGCGCATCGCGACTTATTACGGTTTTGACGGTTGGCTGGTGAATCAGGAAACTGATTTAACTGTCATCAAAGACGCGCAGAATCAGCTGGTAATGGCGGCGAACGGTAAACCACAACGCGACAAAGTCCGGGGCCAGCAACTGGCCGCAAAGATGCTGGCCTTTATGCAGTATCTGACCGCCAAAGCGCCGGCCGGCATCGACATTCATTGGTACGACGCGATGATTGGCGACGGCACTGTGCGCTGGCAAAACGAGCTGAATACCAACAATCAGGCCTATTTAAAGACGGATACCGCAGCTGCCGGCTCCCATGCGATCTTCCTCAATTATTGGTGGAACGGCGCTATGGTTAAGCAGTCAGTCGCACGGGCACAAGCGGCTGGCTTATCACCTTATCAGTTGTTTTTTGGCGCCGACTTATGGCCGGAGCGCGACGCACAGCAGGCTTTTGTCCAGACGAAGTGGCTGCAGGACTTACGAGCTGATTTACGCGCTGATTCAGGCGACGCAAAAGGGCAGCTGCAAACCTCCATTGCGCTGTTTGCACCCAATGTGAACTTTAACTTCAGCGGCAATAAAACCACACCAGCCTACAGCACTTTTGCCAAAGACCCACAGGACATCCAGCGCTTTTATCAGACTGAGCAGCGGCTATTTATTGGTGACGACCTGAATCTGGCTGTCGAGGATACCGGCAAAGCCTGGCCTGGTGTTGGCGCTTATGTACCGGCCAAAACCGTATTAACCAGCCTGCCGTTTCTGACTTCGTTTAACACCGGGCAGGGGCTGTATTGGTTTGAGCAAGGTCAGCGTCAACGCGCGCCGTTTTTGCCGTCAGATGTCAGCGCCGCGCCTGCAAGCACAGAGAGCGCCTGGAGCGATATCAGTCAGCAGGACATATTGCCAACCTGGCAATTTGCGCTGCAAGGCAAAGCGGCTGCGGCCTCAACCCTGCAATATGATTTCCAGCATGGCTGGTTGGGTGGCAGTAGTTTGCTGCTGCGGGTGCAAAAAGCCGGTGACCTGACGATTCCGCTGTATCAGTTTGCGCTGCTGCTGCCGGCAAAACCGCAGCTGCAACTGCAACTACAAACCGATGCGCCGGGCGCTGCGGTATTGCTGCTCAGCACTGATCAAGGCCAGTACCGCTATCCGCTGGGTGGCAACAGCGCTGCTTCACAGTGGCAGGCGCAGCAAGTTGATTTATCTGCACTAAAAGGCCAGACGCTGCAGCGGCTGAGTTTAGAACTCAGTACAACACGCCCGGCCAAGCTGCAGCTGCGGCTTGGGCAAATCTCCCTGACAGACAGTGCTGTAGCGGGAGCCAAGCCATGACCCAACTGGAACTTTGTCTGCAAACCGAGACCCATCTGGCGGTCAATGTCGCACTGGCGCGTGAGTTTGGCGTGGCGAGGCTGGAACTGTGCAGCCGGATGGATCAGGACGGCCTGACGCCAACTCCGGCGCAGGTTGCACTGGCACGACAGCACTGGGGCGACGGCCCGGGGCTGGTGGCGATGTTGCGCCCGCGTGGTGGCGATTTTTGTTATCAGCGCAGCGAGTTGTATCAGATGCAAAGCGAACTGGTGCAGCTTGCTGTCGCCGGCGCTGATGCGGTGGTACTTGGGGTACTCACGCCGGCACAGCAGCTTGATATGGCAGCACTGACCGAACTTTGTGGTTTTGCCACTGACCTCGGCCTGACTGTGGCGGTACACCGCGCCATTGACGCCTGCGCCAACCAAAGTCTGGCCTGGGTGCAGCTGCAGACTTTACCGGTAAAACGTGTGCTGTCGGCCGGCACTTCCTGGCAGAGCCAATTACCGGCGACGCAGGGCATCCCCCAGCTGCAGGCCTTTCTGGCGGCCGGGGGGCCTGAGCTGGTGATTGGCGGTGGTATCAATGCCGGCAATATCGCCGCCATCCGGGCGCAGTTGCCGCCAGACAGCGCTTATTCCTTTCATCTGCATTCTGCGGTGCAGCAGCAAGGTCTGGTGCAGGCTGATTTGTTACAGGCCGTGCTGCTGCAACTCAGTGGCTCATTAAGTTGTCAGCAAGGCTGAATTATTTTCTGAGGATTATCGTTTGAATATAAACACTTCTGCTGCCGCGTCAGCGCCAGCCTCTGCCCTTGTTGCGCCTGCAATGTGCCTGGAACGGGCTTTGACCCAGTGGCAATTAATTCAGCTACCCACGGCTGCGACGCCATTTTTGCGCATCACCGCGCCGGTTGCCGCCACAGTACCGGGCTGTAACTTCACCGATTTGCTGGCCGCTGGCGCTATTCCTGATCCGTTTTTTGGCGCCAATGAAACACAGCTGCAGGACATTGAACTGAGCGACTGGGTATATCAGTGTCAGTTTGAATTAAGCAGTGCTGAGCTCAACCAAGGCCAGTGGTTGTTGCAGGCCGATGGCCTTGATACATTTTGCGAAGTGCGCTTAAACGGCTTGTTGCTGGGCGAGACCAACAACATGTTTGTGCCCTGGTCTTTTGCGCTGGCTGAGGCTTTGCGGGTCGGCACTAACCAGCTGGAACTGACCTTTCGTTCGCCAATTCTGCGGGCCAGACCACAACAGCAGGCGGCCGGGCTGATTTATCCGGCCGAGAATGACAAATCAGATGACAAGCTGTCGGTGTTTGTACGCAAAGCGCCTTGCCATTTTGGCTGGGACTGGGGCCCGCGTTTTGTTTCCAGCGGCATCTGGCGGCCGATTTATCTGCAATGCGTGCCGTTGGGCCAGATTGTTGACAGTCATGCCACAGTGTTGTCGGTTAGCGAAACCAGGGCAGAGCTGCTGATCGAAGCCGGGCTTGAGCTTGGCACTGCCGCTGAATTACAGCTGGCAGAACTGCAACTTGAACTGAGTTGTAACTTGTTGCAGTGCAGTCAATTCGTGGCGGTCACGCCGAAAGCCGGCAGTCAGACGCTGCAGTTTAAAGTTCAGGTCGACAACCCGCAGCTGTGGTGGCCGGCCGGTTTTGGCGAAGCATTTTTATATCCATTTGTGCTGCGACTGCAAGTTGGCGGAGCAACTGTTGTTCAGCAGAGCTTGCCAGTCGGCATTCGCCAGATTGAAGTCATCAACGAACCGGACGCTGACGGTGTGTGTTTTTACCTCAAAGTGAACGGCGTGCCGGTGTTTTGCAAAGGCGCGAACTATATTCCGGCCGATGCCTTCCCGGCGCAAATCACTCAAGCGCGGCTTGATGCAGAATTTGCCGCGGTCACCAGCGCTGGCATGAATATGCTGCGGGTCTGGGGCGGTGGTTATTATCAGGACGAGTATTTTTATCAGCTGGCAGATAAGCACGGTGTGTTGATTTGGCAGGACTTTATGTTCGCCTGTAGCCTCTATCCGGCAACGCCCGACTTCCTGGCCAATGTAGAAGTTGAGGCGCGCGCCAATGTACGCCGCCTGCGCCGCCATCCGTCCGTCGCCCTCTGGTGTGGCAACAATGAAGTGGATATGGGCATCGCCTGGTGGGACTGGCCGGCCAAATTTGGTTACAGCGACACGCAGTGGCAGCAGCTGAAACAGGATTACCATGCGTTATTTGGTGAGTTATTGCCCAAGGTGCTGAAAGAACTGGACCCAACCAGCTTTTATCTGCGCTCCAGCCCGCAGGGCTTCTGGGAAGATAACACCGACCATATCGGCAACCAGCATTATTGGGGCGTCTGGCATGGTGAAGCGCCTTTTAGCGAATTCGCCCGTCGGGTGCCGCGTTTTATGACTGAATATGGCTTTCAGTCTTTTCCGCTACCCGACAGTTTCCGCCGTTTCCTTGAACCCACCGACTGGGATCTGCAGGCCGCCGCCTTTAAGGTGCACCAGAAGCATCCGCGTGGTAATCAGTTAATTCAAAGTTATATGCAGGGTGAATATGCGAAGCCTGCTGATTTCACCGCGCTGACTTATTTAAGCCAGGTGCAGCAGGCGCAGGGTATGCGTCAGGCGTTTGAAGCACACCGCAAAGCCATGCCGTTTTGTATGGGTACTTTGTACTGGCAGCTGAACGACACCTGGCCGGCCGCGAGCTGGTCTGGCATCGATTATTATGGCCAGTGGAAAGCGCTGCATTATCAGGCCAAACGCTCCTTTGCACCGCAGTTGCTGGTGTTTAGTCTGAGCGATGACGGCGCTTTAGCCTTACAGCTGGTGTCGGACAGCCGCGAGGCGCTCGAGGCGACACTCGAACTGCAGCTGCTGGATTTCGCCGGCAATGTGCTGTGGCAGCAACAACAGGCGCTGCAGGTGCCAGCGCTTCAAAGCACACAAGTGTGGCACGGCCAGCCCTTGGTCGACGCGCCAGAGCGCACTGTGCTGCAGGCCCGCTTAGTTGGGGCTGAGGAACAGTTGCTGGCAGAACAGTTGTACTATTTTGTGCCGCCGCTGGCGCAGGATTTAAAAGCGCGCGCCCCAAGCCTGCAGTGGCAGCGCCACGGCAACCAGCTAGTCCTCAGGCTGCAAAGTGACTGGTTATTACGCCAGCTTTGGCTGTCTGTGACGCTGCCAGAAGCACCGCAGCAGGTGTGGAATTTCTCCGACAACTTCTTTGATCTGTTGCCGGGCCAGGCCCGCAGTGTGACGCTGGATGTAACCGGGCTCAGCGAAAGCCTGAGCGACGCTGCCTGTCAGCAGCTGATGGCGTCGCTGCGTTGTTATTCTATTGCTGATACAGTCGCTTAGGCCGGGACGGACAGGACAGGAATTCCGTAATGAACAATATGCAAACCGCGATGCAACTGGGCTGGCTTGATGGCGCCGTCATCGTCGCTTATCTGCTTGGCACTTTGTGGCTCGGCCTTTGGGTGTCGCGCCGCGCCGGCGCCAACCTGCAGGAATATTTCCTCGCCGGTAAAACCATGCCCTGGTGGTTGCTGGGGGTGTCCAACGCCTCCGGTATGTTTGATATCGCCGGCACTATGTGGCTGGTCACTGTTTGTTTTCTGTATGGCCTGAAAAGCGCCTGGTTGCCTTGGGTCTGGCCGATCTTTAATCAGGTATTCCTGATGGTGTATTTGTCGGCCTGGCTGCGCCGCTCCAACGCCTTAACCGGCGCCGACTGGCTGAAAAGCCGCTTTGGCGACGGCCCCGGCAGTTTGTGGTGTCAGGGCGTGGTGGTGTTATTTGCCGTGGTCAGCGCTATTGGTTTTGTCGCTTATGGTTTTCAGGGCATCGGCAAATTTGCCGCGGTGTTTTTGCCGTGGGATTTATCGTCCGATACT
>CBFGPY010000109.1:0-7195 GCA_965650755.1 uncultured Chromatiaceae bacterium
GCAGCAGTTTTGGTCACAGAACAGCACCCTCGCGGAAATAATTGAAGCTGACACCGCTAGTGCAATATTAGAAGAAGCCGGGAAAATTACTGCTGAACTTATCGCGCCCAAAGCGCAGCTCGCTGATGACGTCGGGGTTAAATGGCAAGCTGGAGAAGTGACAACGCCAGACCATTATAAAACGAATTATCAACAGCTCTGCGAAGGTGGCTGGACGGCATTGTCTGGCGATCCTGAATACGGTGGCATGGGTATGCCAAAGTCACTCGCTACCTTGTATGAAGAAATGATGTGTAGTGCTGATATTGCCTTTTCACTATATTCAGGTCTAACAGCTGGTGCCTGTGTCACCTTATTGCAGTATGCAGATGAGTCGACCAAGCAACAAATCCTGCCCAAACTCTATAGTGGTGAGTGGTCAGCGACCATGTGTCTGACGGAGGCGCACGCCGGCTCTGATTTAGGCATTATGCGCACCCAGGCAAAACCACAAACTGACGGTAGCTACCTCATTAACGGCAGTAAGATTTTTATCACCGCCGGTGAGCACGATCTGACAGACAACATCATTCATCTGGTACTGGCAAAGTTGCCTGATGCCCCTGCCGGCTCCCGAGGAATTTCATTGTTCCTAGTACCTAAGTACATGCTGGATGCCAACGGTAATAAAACAACACAGAGAAACTCACTGCAATGCGGGTCGGTTGAGCACAAAATGGGTATTCACGCCTCAGCCAGTTGTGTGATGAACTTTGATGATGCCAAAGGTTATTTGCTGGGTGAGCCTAACAAAGGGCTTGCCGCGATGTTCACCATGATGAACTACGAACGCCTTGCAATGGGCAGTCAGGGCGTTGGCGCAGCCGAACGTGCATTTCAAAATGCCAGACTTTATGCCAACGATCGTCTGCAAGGCCGGGTTGCAACTAAAGATGCGAACAAAGCGGACCCCATCATTCAACATGCAGATGTACAGCGCATGTTGTTAACCGCGAAAGCGTTGACCGAAGCCGGTCGGAGCTTTTCCGTGTACGTTGCCCACCAGTTAGACAGAGCAAAGTTTGCTAATGACCAAAAAGCTTTGGCTGTTGCCAGTCTGTTGACACCGGTAACCAAAGCTTTTCTGACCGACCGCGGCTTTGACAGTTGTGTTATGGCACAACAGGTGTTTGGTGGTCACGGTTATATTAAAGAATGGGGCATGGAACAGTGGGTTCGTGATGTAAGGATTGCCCAAATTTATGAAGGTACCAATGGGATTCAGGCTTTAGACTTTGCTGGTCGCAAGCTCTTTGCCGAGGGGGGCGCAGCAATCCAACAAATTCTGCAGGAGATTACGACTGGACTGACAATCAGCCCACAACCTGCGCTGTCGGAATTATTAAAGCAGTATAAATTTTTAATTAGCAGTTTGGCGCAGCAGAAAGAGGAACTACCATCTTTGTTACAATCACACGCTTGTGACTTGTTGGACCTGACCGGATATCTATTGTTTGGTCACATGTGGAATATGACAATTGCAGCGCTCGGTGATTGCAGTGAAGGCGAGGAGTTTATTGCGTCAAAGCGGCAAACAGCTGATTTTTACTTTATCCGCATTATGCCAAAAGCCTATGGATATCTTCATATTGTCCAGCAATCCCTTACTGAAATAGATCCTTCGTTAATCTAGTCTATCAGGCTACGACTGAGCTCTTTATATGGGCTCAGTCTATATAATTCTGAGTTGGTCAAAAATAAAACAGACGCTTGTATTTCTCTTGAGATTGCGTATAATGCGCGTCCAGCCTTGGCTCTGACTCAGGCTGGCACTCGGTACAAACAGCTACAACATTGATTGTTGCGTCGTGTATCAGTGCACAACAGGACCTTCGATTGGAAGGTCAATGTAACATGGTGCAAAGGCGTCTTTCCGCTCGGAATATGACTGCCCTTGTTTATTTTTGCTCTTTTTGCTCTTTGAGGCTTTGATTTATGAGTAATCAAAGGATTCGCATCCGTCTGAAAGCGTTCGATCACCGTTTGATCGATCAGTCAACTATGGAAATCGTTGACACAGCTAAGCGTACGGGCGCGCAGGTTCGTGGTCCTATCCCACTTCCGACTCGCCAGGAACGTTTCACTGTATTGATTTCTCCTCACGTCAATAAAGATGCACGTGATCAGTACGAAATCCGTACCCACAAGCGTTTAATCGACATCGTTGAGCCAACAGAAAAGACTGTTGACGCACTGATGCGTTTAGATCTGCCTGCTGGCGTTGACGTTCAAATCAGCCTGGGCTAATCAGACAGGTTTTTAGAGAGGTTTAGGATATGGCTATCGGTCTAATCGGTCGTAAAGTGGGCATGACTCGCATCTTCACTGAAGATGGCGTATCAATCCCAGTAACCGTAATCGAAGCAACACCAAACCGCGTTACTGCCATCAAAACGCAAGACGTTCATGGCTATAGCGCACTGCAAGTGACTGCTGGCACTGTGAAGGCAAGCCGCCTGAACAAACCAGACGCAGGTCAGTTTGCAAAAGCTGGTGTTGAAGCCGGTCGTGGTCTGTGGGAATTCCGCCTGCAAGATAACGAAGGCGCTGACATTCAAGTCGGCAGCGAGATTACTGTTGAAGTTTTCGCAGAGACGAAAAAAGTTGATGTCACAGGCACATCAAAAGGTAAAGGTTTTGCCGGTACTGTAAAGCGCTGGAATTTCCGTACTCAGGATGCAACTCACGGTAACTCTCTGTCACACCGTGTTCCAGGTTCAATTGGTCAAAACCAATCACCAGGTAAAGTATTCAAAGGTAAAAAAATGGCCGGCCATATGGGTGCAGAGCGTGTAACAGTCCAGTCTCTGGAAGTTGTACGTGTTGATGCAGCACGCAACATCCTGTTAGTGAAGGGCGCAGTCCCTGGTGCTATCGGTGGTGATGTGATTGTTAAACCAGCGGTCAAAAGCTAACGTCTGGAGGAAATGAGTGATGGAATTAGCATTAAGAGACGCTAAAGGCGTTCTTGAAGTTTCCGAAGCTACCTTTGGACGTGAGTTCAATGAAGCTCTGGTACATCAGGTAGTAGTTGCATACGCAGCTGGCGCCCGTCAAGGTACCCGTGCTCAACTGACCCGTTCAGAAGTACGCGGTGGCGGTAAGAAGCCATGGCGCCAGAAGGGTACTGGTCGTGCCCGTGCTGGTACAATCCGTAGCCCAATTTGGCGTGGCGGTGGTGTGACGTTTGCGGCTAAGCCACAAGATCACAGCCAAAAAGTTAACAGAAAGATGTATCGTGGCGCGATCATGAGCATCCTGTCTGAACTGGTTCGTCAGGACCGTTTAATCGTTGTTGAAGACTTTGCAGTCGAAACTCCGAAAACGAAAGAACTGGCTGACAAGTTAAAAGCGATGGAACTGAAAGATGTTCTGATCGTTACTGCAGAAGTTGACGAGAACCTGTTCTTATCAGCTCGTAACCTGTACAAGGTTGACGTGCGTGATGTTCACGGTATCGACCCAGTCAGCTTAATCGCCTTCGACAAAGTGTTGATGACTGCTGCTGCAGTTAAACAAATCGAGGAGATGTTAGCATGATCCGTGAAGAACGTTTACTGAAGGTGATTCTGGCTCCGCACGTGTCTGAGAAGAGCACGATTGCGGCAGAAACCAACAACACAGTCGTGTTCAAAGTATCAACCACAGCCACTAAGGCAGACATCAAAGCTGCCGTGCAGAAACTGTTCGAAGTGGAAGTTGTTGGTGTTCGCACTGTTAACGTTAAGGGTAAGACCAAACGCACTGGTATGCGTACTGGCCAACGTAGCGATTGGAAAAAAGCTTACGTTACTCTTAAAGAAGGCAGCGAGCTCGATTTAGTTGGCGGCGCTGAGTAATAAGAGGAGTTAGGAAATGGCACTTGTTAAGTGTAAACCTACGTCACCAGGTCGTCGCCACGTTTTAAAAGTGGTCAACCCAGACCTGCACAAAGGCGCTCCATATGCACCTTTGTTAGAGAAGAACACTAAGACTGGTGGTCGTAACAACCACGGTCGTATTACGACTCGTCACATCGGTGGTGGCCACAAGCAACATTACCGTATGGTCGATTTCAAACGTAATAAAGACGGTATCCCAGCTAAAGTTGAGCGTCTGGAATACGATCCAAACCGTACTGCTAACATCGCTCTGGTGTTGTATGCAGACGGTGAGCGTCGTTACATCCTGGCACCAAAAGGCTTAAAAGCTGGTGATGTAGTTCAGTCTGGTATGGATTCACCAATTAAATCTGGTAACACCATGCCACTGCGCAACATCCCAGTGGGTCAAATCGTTCACAACATCGAACTGAAGCCAGGTAAAGGCGGCCAGTTAATGCGTTCAGCTGGTGCTTTTGCCCAGATTCTGGCGCGTGACGGTGCATATGTCACTCTGCGTCTGCGCAGCGGTGAAATGCGCAAAGTGCTGGCTGATTGCCGTGCAACTATCGGTGAAATCGGCAACGCCGAACACATGCTGCGCCAATACGGTAAAGCAGGTGCTATGCGCTGGCGCGGTGTACGCCCAACCGTTCGTGGTGTTGTAATGAACCCGGTAGACCACCCACACGGTGGTGGTGAAGGTAAATCTTCTGGTGGCCGTCACCCGGTTACACCATGGGGTGTACCAACCAAAGGTTACAAGACCCGTGCGAACAAGCGTACAGACAAGTTCATTGTCCGTCGTCGTGACAAATAATTTAATGTGAGGAATTGCCATGCCACGTTCTCTCAAGAAAGGTCCATTTATCGACCTTCACTTGCTGAAGAAGGTAGAGAAAGCGTTGGAAAGCGGTGACAAGAAGCCTATCAAGACTTGGAGCCGTCGTTCAATGATCATTCCACAAATGATCGGTTTGACCATCGCTGTCCATAATGGTCGTCAACATGTACCGGTAATCGTCTCTGAAGAGATGGTAGGTCACAAGTTAGGTGAGTTTTCACCAACTCGTACATACCGTGGTCATGCAGCCGACAAAAAGGCCAAGAAACGCTAAGGGGTAAATAAATGCAAGCATTAGCAAAACATAAATTTGCCCGTTCATCTGCACAGAAAACCCGTTTGGTCGCTGACCAGATCCGTGGTCTTGCAGTTGGTAAGGCGTTAGATGTTTTAACCTACAGCCCGAAAAAAGCGGCTGAGCTGGTTAAAAAGGTTCTTTTATCAGCCATTGCGAACGCAGAACACAACGAAGGCGCCGATATCGACGCACTGAAAGTGAAAACTGTGTTTGTTGACGAAGGTCCGTCAATGAAGCGGATCAAGCCACGCGCTAAAGGTCGTGCTGACCGTATCGTCAAGCGTACCAGTCACATCACTGTGATTGTTGCTGATAACTAGGAGTGAGAAATGGGACAGAAAGTACATCCTAATGGTATTCGCCTAGGTATCACTAAGCCTTGGAGCTCAACCTGGTACGCGAATACAAAAGACTTCCCGGATTTCCTGGTTGGTGACTTTAAAGTTCGTCAGTATCTGACAAAAGAACTGAAAGCCGCTTCAGTAAGCCGGATCGATATTGAACGTCCTGCGAAAAGCATCCGTGTGACAATTCACACAGCTCGCCCAGGCGTGATCATTGGTAAAAAAGGTGAAGACGTTGAAAAACTGCGCAAAGCCGTAGCGACTATCGCTGGCGTGCCTGCACAGATCAATATCTCTGAAATCCGTAAGCCAGAACTGGATGCCAAGTTAGTTGCTGATTCAATCAGCAGCCAGCTGGAACGCCGTGTAATGTTCCGTCGCGCTATGAAGCGTGCGGTACAAAACGCGATGCGTTTAGGCGCGAAAGGTATCAAAGTTCAGGTTTCTGGCCGTTTAGGTGGTGCAGAAATCGCCCGTGACGAGTGGTACCGCGAAGGCCGTGTGCCTCTGCACACTCTGCGTGCTGATATCGACTACTCAACATCAGAAGCTTTGACTACTTACGGTATCATTGGTGTTAAAGTTTGGATCTTCAAAGGCGAGATCCTGGGTGGTTTACCACTGGCCAACAACAATAACGCCAACAACGACAAACAGCCTAAGGCGCCGAAAAAACCGGCTCCACGTAAGGCTAAGTAGGAGTATTGAGCGATGTTGCAACCAAAACGTACTAAATTTCGTAAAGTGCACAAAGGACGCAACCGCGGCTTAGCCACCTCTGGTGACAAAGTAAGCTTCGGTACCTTCGCACTGAAAGCAGTTGAACGTGGTCAAATGACTTCACGTCAAATTGAATCTGCACGTCGTGCCATGACCCGCGCCGTTAAACGTGTTGGTAAAATCTGGATCCGTGTGTTCCCAGACAAACCAATGACGGAAAAACCACTCGAAGTTCGTATGGGTAGTGGTAAAGGTAGCGTGGAGTACTGGGTATGCCAGATTAGACCTGGCAAAGTCCTGTACGAAATGGACGGTGTGTCGGAAGAGCTGGCTCGTCATGCATTTGCACTGGCGTCTGCCAAACTTCCATTTAAGACAACCTTTGTAACGCGGACGGTATTGTGATGAAAGCCAGCGAACTGAAAGCAAAAAGCGTAGAAGAGTTAAACGCTGAATTACTGGGTCTGTTACGTGAGCAGTTCAACCTGCGCATGCAAGCAGCTACAGGTCAGTTAGCTCAAACTCATTTGCTGAAAACGGTGCGTCGCGATATCGCACGTGTAAAGACCATCTTAACTGAGAAGGCAGGTGCGTAATGAGCGAATTAAACACCCGTACTCTGCAAGGTAAAGTGATCAGCAACAAAATGGATAAGTCTATTGTTGTTGCGATCGAGCGTAACGTGAAACACCCGATCTACGGTAAGTTCATCACACGCACTACCAAGCTGCACGTACACGATGAAGCTAACGTATGTAAAGAAGGTGATATCGTGACTATTCGCGAATGTCGTCCTCTTTCTAAAACCAAGTCTTGGACTCTGGTTGCGGTAGTAGAATCAGCATCTTAATTCCGTAAGGAATTTTGCCGAAAAAAAAAGCGGTCCTTTTTAGGGCCGCTTTTATTTTGAGCTACCACTTTAACAAAAGGGCTGTTATAATCACGCGCCCTTTTGTAGGGGTAGGAAATTGTAAAAAGCAGCGTTACCCGTGAGGGTAATAGTAGTGGAATAGCGGAGCACTAAGATGATCCAGATGCAATCTATGCTGGAAGTCGCAGACAACAGCGGCGCGCGCAGCGTAATGTGTAT
>CBFGPY010000110.1:0-7186 GCA_965650755.1 uncultured Chromatiaceae bacterium
CGCTGAATTTCCTGCCGGAACAGGTCGTGCACATGGCGCTCGGGACTTCGATGGCCTCAATTATCCTGACCAGTATCGCCAGCGCCCGCACCCACCAGCAGCATCAGGCGGTATTATGGCCGGTGGTCCGGCTGATGAGCGCCGGCATTGTGCTCGGCACTTTTGGCGCGACTTTTATTGCCGCAAGAGTTAGTGCTTTGCCGCTGGCGATTTTTTTCAGTGTCTTTATGGCGTATGTCGCGCTGCAATTGCTGCTCAATATCAAACCCAAAGCCAGCCGGCATCTACCGGGAACTGTTGGCATGACCGCTACCGGCATCGGCATCGGTGGCATCTCTGCATTAGTAGCTATTGGCGGTGGTTCGCTGACTGTGCCATTTCTGACCTGGTGTAATGTGCGGGTGCAACAGGCGATTGGCACTTCTGCTGCTATTGGTTTGCCGATAGCGCTCAGCGGCAGTATCGGCTACGCGGTTGCAGGTTGGGAGCAGGTCGGTTTGCCGCCCTTTAGCCTGGGTTATATCTATCTGCCAGCCGTTTTGTTGATTTCCGCTGTCAGCTTTTTTACTGCGCCGCTTGGGGCGAAACTGGCGCATCGGTTGCCGGTTGCGACTTTAAAGAAAATCTTCGCACTGTTGTTAATTGGCCTGAGTGCCAAAATGCTGCATAGCATTCTGACGCAGTAAACTGCGCCGGCACGATAAAACCTGCCGGTCAGCGCTGCTGTCCTGTCGCTGCAGCGCTGTGATACACTCGGTCTATTGTGGTATTTGTCCCGAATAAAAGGTCTTGTTATGGCTGAACTGTTGCAAATTCAATTAAGCAGCGTTGCTGCTGATGTTCGTTTTGGTAAAAACCCGCTGTTAACGCCAACTGCCGATGGCTATCAAATCCATCAGAGTGGCGCTGAAGTGCTGCGGCAAATTCAAAAAGCCGGCCGCACTTTAGACGGCCTCGGCGTGCAGACGTTGCAACTGGCCGGTGACGGCTGGACGCTGGATAAACAGTGGGCCTTTTATCAGGGTTTCTGCAGTGCAAAAAAATTAGGTGGTGTGCACTGGACCGGTGACGAAGCCACAGTGGCGCAGCTGGTGGCATTACAGCAATGTTTTGCCTGGGCGAAAAAGCAAACCAACGCCGCGCCGGAAGATTTATACCCGGAAAAACTCTGCCACGAAGCCATTGAGTTTATCAGCGCTGTCGCCGGCGCTGGTAAAGTCACGCACCGGGTCATCAGCGGTGACGCCTTATTAACTGAAGGCTGGGTTGGTGTGCATGCCGTAGGGCGTGGCAGCGACCGGGCACCGGCGATTCTGGTACTCGATTACAATCCGTCAGCTGACAGCCAGGCGCCGGTTGCGGCTGCGCTGGTCGGTAAAGGCATTACTTTTGACAGCGGCGGTTATTCGATTAAAGCCTCTGAAGGTATGCTGACAATGAAATGTGATATGGGCGGCGCCGCCACTGTGACTGCTGCGTTGGCACTGGCCATCAGTCAGGGTCTGCAACAGCGAGTCCAGTTGATTTTATGCTGTGCGGAAAACCTGATTAACGGCCGCGCCTTTAAACTCGGCGACATCCTGACTTACAAAAACGGTGTGACGGTCGAAATCGTCAACACGGACGCTGAAGGGCGTTTAGTGCTGGCCGACGGTCTGCAAATTGCGGCGGCTTCGGGTGCACGGTTAGTCATTGATGCTGCCACTTTAACCGGTGCAGCCATGATGGCGGTCGGTACTGAATACAACGCGATTTTTGGCCTGGATAAAGCGCTGCAACAGCGGGTGCTGGGTTATGCCAATACTGTCGCAGAACCGGCCTGGCCTTTGCCGCTGGAGCGTTGGCACCAACAGCAATGTCCATCGGCGTACGCCGACACCGCAAACAGCCGGCCTGTCAAAGGCGGTGGCACTGGTGGCGCCAGCAACGCAGCTGGTTTCCTCAGCCGTTTTGTCGGCAATGACGGTGCCGGTTGGTTGCATGTTGATTTAGCAGCGGCCTTCCAGGGCTCAGCGAATGGCTTCTGGGGCGCGGGCGCCACCGGTATGGGTATCCGACTGATTGCCGAAACCTTACTGCGCGAAACAAGTGCAGGCGAAACTGCCTGATCTGACCTGCGGTGGCGCTGAGCACAGCGTCACCGCGTTTCACTTTTACTGACACGGACTGCCATGACGTTTGTTCCAGCTGCAGCCTTGCCGGTTGCCGATATTCTGCCTGCGCTGGTTCAGCAGCTGGCGTCAGCCCCGCAGGTTGTCCTGACCGCGCCGCCCGGCGCCGGCAAATCCACTTATCTGCCGCTTTACCTGTTGCAACAGCCTGCTTATGCCGGCAAAAAAATCATCATGCTGGAACCACGCCGGCTGGCCGCCAAAAGTATTGCGGCTTATCTGGCGCAGCAACTTGGTGAAGCTGTGGGCCAGACGGTGGGTTATCAAATCAGACTTGAGCAAAAACAGTCGGCCGCAACCCGCCTGTTGGTGGTGACCGAAGGGGTCCTCATCCGCAAAATGCTGCAGGACGCCATGCTTGAAGATGTCGACCTGCTGATTTTTGACGAATTCCACGAGCGCAGCCTGCAAACCGATTTGGCTTTGGCGTTAGCGTTAGAAGTGCAGCAGCTCAATGACCAGCTGAAGTTGCTGTTAATGTCAGCCACTCTTGATACCGACAAACTGAGCCAACAGTTACAGGCCCCGGTGCTACAAAGCCTTGGGCGCAGTTTCCCGGTCGATGTGCGTTATCAGGTGCCAACTCAGCAGCCGCTGGCGTTGCAATGCGGCGATTTAGTGCTGCAGGCCTTAGCGCAGCATGCCGGTAATCTGTTGGTGTTTTTGCCGGGACAACGTGAAATCGACCAATGTGCTGATTATTTGCTGCAAAAGTTGGCGGACGCCGCTGTCAAAGTGCATGCGCTGATTGGCAGTTTGTCGTTAGCAGAACAGCAGGCCGCTATCGCCGCACCGCCGCCAGGTCAGCGTAAAGTGGTGCTGGCAACCAATATCGCCGAAACCAGTTTGACGATTGATGGCATCAGTGTGGTCATTGATTCCGGTCAGGCGCGCGCTGCGGTGTTTGAACCGAAACTCGGTTTCAGCAAACTCGAAACCATCCAAATCAGTCAGGCGGCGGCGACACAACGTGCCGGCCGCGCCGGCCGTTTGATGCCAGGCGTCTGTTACCGGCTGGATACCGCAGAGAAATGGCAACGCCGTCGCGCTCAGACGGTCCCGGATATTCTGCAGGCCGATTTACTGGCGCTGCGGCTTGATATTGCGGGGTGGGGCGCAAGGGTTAGTGAATTATTCTGGCTGGACTCGCCGCCGGAAAAACAACTGCGCGCTGCAGAGCAATGTCTGCAATTGCTGGGCGCTTTGGATGACCGGCTGCAACTGACCAACAAAGGCCGGCAGATGCTGCGCTTACCAGTGGAACCGCGGTTAGCGGCAATGTTATTACACGCCCGCGAGCTGGAACAACAAGGTGAGAGCGGCGCTGTGAGCCTGGCAGCAACCATGGCCGCACAAATCGAACAGACGCGGCGTTTTACCCAGACTGAACTGAGCAGCCAGCTGCGGTTACAGACTGACATGGCAAAGCAGCAGTACCAGCAGCTGTTACAGCTGATGCAGGGCCGGCATAGTCAAAGCTTGCCACTCGCGCTCACGTCGGAGCTGTTAAGCCGGGCTTTTCCGGACCGGATTGCGCTCAGCCGTGGTCAGGGTTATCTGCTGGCTAACGGCACCGGCGCCAGTCTGCCACCGGATGATACGCTGCAGGGTACAGCGGTGCTGGTGGTGGCAGATCTGCGCCTGTGGCAACAGCAGGCGGTGATAAGCCTTGCAGAGAAATGGTCGCTGGAAGCGTTAATCCAAAGCTGGCAGGCCGATTTGCACTGGCAGAGCCGGCTGGAATTTGATGAACAAAGCGGCCGATTTATTGCCGAAAAACAGCTGCGGCTGGGGGCTTTGGTGCTCAAACGGCAACAGAGCAGTGAGCAGATCAACGCAGATGACCGGCGGCAGGCCTGGCTCGACTATCTGCAGAAAAAAGGCCTGCAGGTATTAAATTGGAGCGATGAAGCGCTGCAATGGCAACAACGGATAGCGCTGGCGCGACAGTTACAGCCAGAACAGCACTGGCCTGATTTAAGCCTGCCACAGCTGCAGGAAACGCTGGCCGACTGGCTCGGGCCTTATTTGGACGACGTACGTAGCCTGCATCAGCTACAGCAGCTCAACCTGCTACAAATTCTGCGGGACAGGCTCGATTATGCGCAGCAGCAAAAGCTGGATGCGCTGCTACCGGCCAGCTGGCGTTCAGTATTAGGCACTTATGTTGCGCTGGATTATCAGCCGGATGGTGAAGTGCATTTGGCCATCCGGCTGCAGGAAATGTTTGGCCAGCTCACCACGCCGACAGTGGGCCAGGGCGCAGTAGCAGTGACTATCACTTTGTTGTCGCCGGCAAAACGGCCACTGCAGGTCACCCGTGACCTGGCGAGTTTCTGGCAAAATGATTATCAGGACGTGAAAAAGGAAATGCGCGGGCGTTACCCGAAACACTATTGGCCGGACGACCCGGCAGAAGCAGAACCGACCAACAAAACCAAAAAAGCCATGGCAAATAAAGCGACTGACCGATGACGACAAAACGTAAACCGGCAAAAAAAGCGCCGATGAATCCACTGCTGCGTTCAGTATTGTTATTCAGCTTGAAACTAGGCCTGCTGCTAATAGCGGCGATGTCGATTTATCTGATTTACCTCGACAGCAAAATCACCACGTTATTTTCCGGGCATAAATGGCAGGTACCAGCACAGCTGTATGGCCGTACGTTAGAGTTAACGCCGGGTAGCCATTTGAATCAGAAGCAGTTTCTGGATGAACTGTCGCGGCTGCAATATAGTGCAGATCCGCGGCTGAACGGGCCTGGGCAATATGATGTCAGCGGCAACACAGTGCATGTCGTACGGCGTGCTTTTGAGTTCCCGGATGGTGCCGACGGCGTGCGCCGTTTTAGTGTTGAGTTCGCCGGTGAATTTGTCCAGCGCTTGTATCAGGGCGATAAAACCCTGCAAAAAGCCAGGCTGGAGCCGCAGTTGCTGCAGCATCTGGTGGCGGCAGAGCAGGAAGACCGTGAACTGGTCCGTTTAGCTGATGTGCCACAGCCGATCCGGGAAACTTTGTTATTGGTAGAAGACAGGGAGTTTTACAGCCACCACGGTGTGTCGCCATTGTCGATTATCCGCGCCTTCTGGCAAAACTTGCTGGCCGGTCGTACCGTACAGGGCGGCTCGACGCTGACCCAGCAACTGGCGAAAAACATGTACACCAATCAGCAACGCACCTATTTGCGCAAAGTGAACGAAGCGTTGATCGCGCTGGTGCTGGATTTTCGCTACAGCAAAGACCAAATTCTGGAAGCTTATTTAAACGAGATTTTTATCGGCCAGTTTAAAGACAACCCGGTGCACGGGCTCGGGCTTGGCAGCCGGCTGTATTTTGGCAAACCGCTGGCGGAACTGAAGCCACACGAATATGCCTTGCTGGTCGGGATTATTAAAGGCCCGTCGGTGTATGACCCGCGTCGCCATGCCGATCGCGCGTTGAGCCGGCGCGACCTTATTCTCGATTTAATGGCCGAACACGGCATCCTTAATCATGATCAGCACAATGCGGCCAAACAGCAGTCTCTGGATGTGATCCCACTCGGGCAACATTTAAAAGGCCGTTTTCCGGCCTATATCGACAAAGTCCGGCAGGAATTGCGTCAGCTGATCAGCGATACCTCGCAACTGCAGCAGGGGCTGCGGGTCTTTACCTATCTGGATCCGATGGCGCAGCAGGCAGCCGAGCAGGCGATGTCGGCCCGCTTGAGTCAGCTCAACGACAAAATTGAAGGCGCTATGCTGGTCACTGATTATCAGCGCGGTGCGTTAAAAGCAATTATCGGCGGCCGGCAGATGCAATATGCCGGTTATAACCGGGCGTTGTCGGCGCGCCGGCAAATCGGCAGTATTGTGAAGCCTGTGGTGTATTTGGGGGCATTGCAGCAACCGGCAGAGTTTAATCTCGGCACAATTCTGCAGGATACGCCGATGAATCTGCGTAGTGGCAGCCGCAACTGGCAGCCGCTGAACTATGACAAAAAATTCCGCGGCCCGGTGCCGATAGTCACCGCGCTCAGTCAGTCGTTAAATATTCCCACAGTGCGGCTTGGCATGCAGGTTGGCCTGCCGAAACTGGCGGACAACCTGCAACAACTAGGGTTAGCGCGCGATCTGCAGTTACAACCATCGTCACTGTTAGGCGCCATAGAGCTGAGTCCTTTTGAAGTGGCGCAGCTCTATCAGACGCTGGCGAATAAAGGCCAATATCTGCCGCTGGCAGCGGTCAGTGCCATCACAACAACTGAAGGGCGTGTGCTGCATCAGCGTCAGTTAAAATCAGAGCAGCGCATTGCACAGGAGCCGTTGTATCTGCTGCAGTATGCATTACAGCAAGCGACACAGCAGGGGACTGCGGCGGCCTTGTCAGCACAGTTCCCGCGGACCCGTTTTGCCGGTAAAACAGGGACGTCCAGTGATTATCGGGACAGTTGGTTCAGTGGTTTTGACCATGAGACCGGCATTGTGGTCTGGTTAGGCCGTGATGATAACCAGGCTATTGGTCTGACTGGTGGCAGTGGTGCCTTGCCGGTGTTTGCCGGTTATTTCAGCCGGATGCCGCCAAATTCGCTGTTCCGCGCGGTGCCGGACAAAATCCGTAAACAATTTATTTCAAAATTATCAGGTCGGCCTGTAGCAGAAAGTTGCGTTAATGTATTGTTATTACCGGTCATTTCGGTTGAAATGCCGCTTAGTGGTACATGCGATTAATTGTTAATAAAAAATGAGCAGCATATGTCAGCCAAACCAGAACAACACTTAAAAGTCGGTGATTGGTGGTATCTGCCCCAACAGGATAAATTAGTCAAAATCGATGAAACCGGTGATATCAGCGAAACCGCCAGTCTGGATAATCTGTGCCAGAAGGCGCTGAATTATTTTCTGGTCAATGCCGGACGACTGATCACCCGCGATGAGTTACTCAGCGATGTCTGGGGCGTCCGCGACGTGTCGGACGGGCGCATCTCCCGGGTGATCCGGGTGTTACGGGTGGCGCTGGGGGATGACAGCCGCGAG
>CBFGPY010000111.1:0-7175 GCA_965650755.1 uncultured Chromatiaceae bacterium
GGTGGTCAGTGACAAATCGGCCATTGCCTGCCGACACACTGCGACTGATGCGATGTCATACAGCGCAAACAGTTTTTGTGTAACGGTAAAGTCTTTGACAACCAAGGGCTTTGTTAGCGGCAGCAATTGTGTTACAGCGACGCCGCGGTACAACACTGTCACCTCAAGCTCTGCTGCGGCGAGGGCCAGGCAAAGGTCCTGTGCTTCGCGTGCTGCGCTGGTCGTCCAGGCGGTTTGTTGCTGGATAATCACACAGCGGCGCATCAGAATTGCACCAGCTTGTCGGCGGTTGAGAGCCGCATGCCAAACTCAGCAAGGCCTGCCAGGGTAAAGCCGGGGCGGGCATGGGTGAAACCGCGTTTTTCAGTAGCCGTAGCGCAATACAATAATGGAATATTGTGCAAGCCGGCAAAAGCGCAAAAGCTGCCAACTAAATCAGCTTCGTCAGCGGGTAAATCAATGTCCGGACAAATAACCTGTACCGCCTGCTGATAAAAGAAGATATGGTCAATCTGATGACCAAGCTTTAGTGCGGCAGCAGCGAAACGCTGTACATCATCAAGCACTGGGCTCGCATAACAATCTGATTGGATATACAAAACAAAACTGGCCATAAGTTTAAAAAAAATGCCCCACTGAGTGGGGCATTTTAGAGGAAATGAATCAGCTTGTCGTTAGTCGTCGCTGCCGAACACACCTAACAGCTGTAGTAATGCTGTGAACAGATTAAAAATGTTCAAATACAGTCCTACAGTGGCGCGAATATAATTGGTTTCACCGCCATGCACGATACGGCTGGTGTCGAACAGGATAAAACCAGACATGATCAACACAATCACTGCGTTGATGGCCAGATGCAGCGCCGGTACCTGGAAAAAGATATTGGCCAGACCCGCAACAACGGCCAGCACTAAACCAACAAACAAAAAATTACCCATAAATGAGAAATCTTTTTTGCTGGTGAGGGTATAAGCCGACAAGCTGAAGAAGATCAGAGCGGTGGCGCCAAAGGCCTGCATGATCAGTTCCGGGCCATTTGGCAGGGCGGCATAGCGGTTTAGCATAGGCCCAATCGAAGCACCCATTACGGCGGTGAACAAAAACACCCAGCCGATGCCCGAAGCTTTATCCGCAGTTTTCATCACGACAAACACCAGTATTAAAGCGAGTATCGACAAACCGAGGCCTGCCATAGCACTGAGCTCTAACGCCATCGAAATCCCTGCTGCGACAGCACTGCCAGTGAGTGTCATCGCTAACAGTAGATAGGTGTTACGTAAAACCTTGTTGATTGCGGCACTGTCATGGCCGGTCAATACCTGAGACGGTTGGTATTGCATAGACTCTCCTTGGTTATGTTTAGATTGGTTGGCAGTACAATAACGAATTCTTTGGTTAACCGCTATGAAGAAAAGACCATAAGTGGCTTAAAAAATTCCATCTTTCGGTGTAGGTAGTTAAAAAATCAGCAAGCTGACTAAAAAATATTCTCTTAATCAATTCAATGTGTTAATTGATAAAAAAGTACTTTGAATTTTCTGCAGTCTTGATTAATATAACTGCCACGGAGAGATGGCAGAGTGGTTTAATGCACCGGTCTTGAAAACCGGCGAGGGTTAGTAGCCCTTCAAGAGTTCGAATCTCTTTCTCTCCGCCAAATTACAGAAAACCCCGCTTACAGCGGGGTTTTTGCTTTTGAGAACATTAATACAGCGCCGAACAAGCTCTGGGTACCACGTACCTGCATTTACGCCGACCATTCGCAGAGCTCATGGCGTTCGTCAGGCGAAACGCCAACAGACTGGCGTTTCGAAAGCCCCGACTCACCATACCCTCCATCCCTGGACATAAAAAAAGCCGGTCTGAACCGGCTTTTTCACACTATGTTCAATTTCTATTGTACCTGGCAGGCAAAGCAGACTGAGTACAGGCCATTCGGGTCGTTGAACTGACTTAACACCGACAGTTCCTGATTCAGCTGTCTCATCAGCTTTTGCACTGGTGTTTGACTAACAGATTGCTCTGGTAATAAACCAAAGGCTTTGGCACTGCCAAACAGCTGTGCCAGCAGTTTTTCCTGCTCGGTGAGTTCTTGTTCGACGACCTGCACGTCAAATTGTTTCAGGCTGGCTTTTTCCGCAGCAGCAGCGATGGCATCTTCCAGTGTGCCCAGTTTGTCTACCAGGCCCAACTCTAAGGCTTTCTGACCAGTCCAGACGCGGCCCTGACCGATTTTATCCACTTGTGCTTTTTCGATATTGCGGGTGGTACTGACGTGGGTGATAAATTCGTCGTAGCCATTTTCAATACTGCGCTGCAACAGTTTTTCTGCATCGCCAGACAAACCTTTAAACAATGGCAAACCTGATGAGAACCCAGCCAGTTCTGTCGTTCCGACGCCATCAACGTTCAGACCTAATGTTGACATGGCATTCTCCGCTGTATGGAACAGGGCAAAAATACCAATAGAGCCGGTGATAGTCGTTGGTGCGGCAAAAATCTGATCGGCAGGTGCTGCGATCCAATAACCGCCTGACGCAGCTACAGCACCCATTGATGCAATCACCGGTTTACCAGCTGCTTTTAACAGTCTGATCTCCTGAGCGATTTGTTCAGAAGCAAAAGCACTGCCGCCACCGCTGTCAATTCGTAACACCACAGCTTTGATTTTGTCGTCGTAGCGGGCGTTTCGCAGTAACTTCGCGGTGCTCTCGCCACCGATCATACCGGCTTTGACATTGCCATCGACGATAGTGCCACGGGCGATGATCAAACCGACTTTATCGGTCATCGGGTTTTTCACCGGGAAAGGCGGGATCACCAGGCTGGCATAGTCGTCATAATTAATCTGGTTAAAGGTGTGATGTTCTTTATCCTCACCGACCAGCGCAATAACATCCTGGCGGAATTCCTCACGGGTTTTGATGCTGTCGACTAACTTGGCATCCAGCGCGTATTGGGTCATATCGCCGTTCGCAGCATTGATGCGCTCATAGAGCCGGGCAAAAGTTTCATCAAAATTGTCCGGTGCAAAACCGCGGCGCTCAGCGACCTGCTGCTTGTAATTCTGCCAGAGTTCCTGCAGCCAGGCGCTATTGGCTTCTTTGGCTTCCGGTGACATATCGTTGCGGGTAAAAGGTTCTACCGCAGACTTGTAGGTACCGACTTTGAATACATGCGTCGAGATTTGAAGTTTTTCCAGCGCTGCTTTGTAAAACATCGGGTAAGAGCCATAACCTTCAAGGATCACAGCACCCATTGGATTTAAGTTAATGCTGTCGGCGTAACTGGCGAGGAAATACTGGTTTTGACTGTAATAAGCACCAGTGGCAAAGATCTTTTTGCCGGCAGCTTTAAAACGTTCAAGCGCTGCACCGACCGTCTGCAATTTATCGAGCGAACCGCTGCCGAGATCGGACAGAGTCAGCACCATAACTTTAATGCGTTCATCTTTGCTGGCTTCATCGATGACTTTGACCAAGTCACGCACCAGTACTTCAGGTTGTTCTTCCTCTGATCCGGTCGATTCACTGATAGCTTTTTCTACCGGGTCAACCCAGCGCTTTTCCTCAACGAGATCGCCTTTCAGATTCAGCACCAGTGCAGAAGCAGATTCAACCTTTACCTCTTCCTCTTCGCTGAAGATAACTGCGATAAAACCGATGAATAACACAGCAAAGACAAAATTTAATACAAAATTGCGGATAAACCGGAACCCATGCCACACAGATTGCAGCAAACGACGGATAAAACCAGGTTTTTGTTCAGACATTCAACTAACCTTCGAGACAGTTACACTTATCGCTAAGATACCCAATTCATGGGCGGGGTTCGACGGCAATTTGTAAGTAAATGTGTGTCAACAAAACGGGTGACACAGGCTTAGCAGCTTGTCAGTATCAGAAAAAGCAGTTACATTCGGCATCATCAACAGGTATGACCAGAGAGGCCGCAGTGTCTTATCCACATTTATTAGCAACATTAGATTTGGGATTCACCCAACTGAAAAACCGGGTGATCATGGGCAGTATGCATACTGGCCTCGAAGAAGAAAAAGACGGCTTTACCAAGTTAGCAGCTTTTTATGCCGAGCGCGCCAAAGGCGGCGTTGGCCTCATTATCACCGGCGGTATCAGTCCGAATCTGCGCGGCTCACTGGTGCCTTTTGGTAGCCAGCTCAGCTGGTTCTGGCAAACCGGTAAACACCGGTTGTTGACTGATGCCGTGCATCCTTTTGGTGCCAAGATTTGTCTGCAGCTGTTGCATGCAGGCCGATACGGTTACCATCCGTTGAACCAGGCGCCGAGCGCTATTCAGTCACCAATCACGCCATTTAAGCCGTCGGAGATGTCCAGCCGTCAGGTGCGCAGCACTATCAAAGATTTTGCTCATTCCGCAGCCCTTGCGAAAAAAGCCGGCTATGACGGCGTTGAAATTATGGGCTCTGAGGGTTATCTGATTAATCAGTTTATTTGTCAGCGTACTAACCAGCGGCAGGACGAATGGGGTGGCAGTTTTACGAACCGCTGCCGTCTGGCGCTGGAAACTATCCGCGCAGTGCGCGCTAAATGCGGTCAGGACTTCATCATTATCTATCGGTTATCGATGCTGGATTTGGTCGAAGACGGCAACAGCTATGAAGAGGTAGTTGAATTGGCGAAAGCGGTGCAGGACGCCGGCGCCACCTTAATCAATACCGGTATCGGCTGGCATGAAGCCCGGGTTCCGACCATTGGCACTATGGTGCCGCGTGCGGCTTTTCGTTGGATCACAGCACAAATCAAGCAGCAGGTCGGCATCCCGGTGGTCGCCACCAACCGGATTAACACACCGGATGTCGGTGAAGACATCCTCGCTAAAGGCGAAGCTGACCTGATTTGTATGGCGAGGCCATTTCTGGCCGATCCGGAATTTGTCAATAAAGCCGCCGCCGGGACACCTGAGCTAATTAACACCTGTATTGCCTGTAATCAGGCCTGTCTGGACCATATTTTCCAGAAGAAACGTGCGACTTGCCTGGTAAACCCCAGGGCTTGTTATGAAACTGAGCTCAATTTTAGTGCAGCTGCCACGCCGAAGAAAATTGCTGTGGTCGGCGCAGGGCCGGCGGGGCTGGCTTTTTCTGTCTATGCCTCACAACGCGGCCATCAGGTGACGTTGTTCGATAAGGACGACAAAATTGGTGGCCAGTTTAATTACGCTAAACAAGTGCCGGGTAAAGAAGAGTTCCATGAAACGCTGCGGTATTTTGCACAAATGCTGAAGCGTCATGCAGTCCGACTGGAGCTTAACAGTCTGCAGACTGCTGAAAGCCTGAAATCAGCCGGTTTTGATGAAATCGTCATTGCCAGTGGCATAGTGCCGCGTGCACTGCAGCTGCCGGGTGCTGATCATCCGAAAGTCCTGAGTTACCTCGATGTATTGCGGGACCATCAACCAGTTGGCGAAAAAGTCGCCGTCATCGGCGCCGGTGGCATTGGCTTTGACGTCGCGGAATATCTCACGGAACCGCATTCACTGACGTTGCAGCCTGATCTTTGGTTACAGGACTGGGGCATCGATAAATCTTTCTCACAGCGCGGTGCTTTGTTGCCAGCGGAGATTAGTCCGACATCACCACGTAAAATCTATCTGTTGCAGCGTAAAACCAGCAAAGTGGGGGCCGGCCTTGGCAAAACCACTGGCTGGATCCACCGCAGCTCGCTGAAGAAAAAAGGTGTCGACATGTTAGCCGGCGTGCAATACCTGCGGGTTGACGATGAGGGCCTGTGGATTGAAGTGGATGGCCAGCAACGTTGTCTGGACGTTGACCATGTGGTCGTTTGTGCCGGTCAGGAAAGTCTGCGTAGCCTGCATGATGAATTAACCGGTCTTGGCGTGAAGAGCCATCTGATTGGCGGGGCTTCTGTCGCCGCTGAACTTGACGCTAAGCGGGCGATCCGCCAGGGTGCTGAACTCGCCGCCCGTATTTAACGTTGTTTAGACCCTGTCTTACGGGCATCAGGTAGCAACAGGCCGAAGCTCTCGTGCTTGTTGTTACCTGCCCTGAAAACAATTTTTTCAGATTTCACTTGCTCCAAAGCAGATTCCCACGTTTAGTAGCTGTCATACGGATGCAACACGCCAAATTGGTGCAAGCTGCAGACTTTGCACCAAAATAACGCAAGTTGTCATACTGTTGCCATCGGACCGCCATAAATTGGTCCGGACGCCGCAGTGGTATATCCCGAGCACAGCGGGATTTATCGGCGTAACTGCCAATCATGGTATTGGCCTTGCTTAGTTCAAATCGTATGAGCAAGCGCAGTTTGTCGAAATCTACAGGGAGTCTGATATGTCAGGTGTGTTAACGATGATTCTGGCCGGTGGTGAGGGGACGCGTTTAGCGCCGCTAACCGGTATCCGTGCCAAACCCGCAGTACCTTTTGGTGGCAATTACCGGATTATTGATTTTGTGCTGAACAATTTCGTTAATTCAGATTTGCTGCAGATTTTTGTCATTACCCAATTTAAATCGCACTCCCTGATGAAACATTTAAGCCGTGCCTGGCGGGTGACCGGTTTAACCAGCCGGTTCATCGACCCCATTCCGGCGCAAATGCAAACCGGTAAACACTGGTATCTGGGGACAGCCGATGCGGTATATCAGATTTTGCATTTAATCTCAGGTTTAGACCCTGATCATGTCTGTGTGTTTGGCGGCGACCACATTTACAAAATGGATGTGCGTCAGATGCTGGAATTCCATCGGCAGCACAATGCCAAACTGACAGTGGCAGCTATCCCGGTGCCTATTGCCAATGCGCATGAATTTGGCGTGATTGAAGTCGATGCTGATGGTCGGATGATCGGCTTTGAAGAAAAACCTAAGTCCAACCCTAAGACCATTCCTGGCCGGCCTGACTATGTACTGGCATCCATGGGCAACTATATCTTTGAAGCCAAAACCCTGGTTGAAGTGCTGGAAGAAGACGCGGCGCAGGCCGACTCTAAGCATGATTTTGGCCACAACATCATTCCGAAGTTGTTTCCGGGTGGCGATGTCTACGTTTACGATTTCTCCAGTAACCGCATCCGTGGTGAGAAGGAAGAAGTCCGCGGTTATTGGCGCGACGTCGGCACTATAGATTCTTATTATGAAGCTAATATGGATTTGATTTCTGTGGTACCGCCGA
>CBFGPY010000112.1:0-7173 GCA_965650755.1 uncultured Chromatiaceae bacterium
AACGACATCGTGGTCCAAGGCGCTGAACCATTGTTTTTCCTCGACTATTACGCCACAGGCAAACTGAATGTTGATACTGCAGCCACTGTAGTGGAAGGCATTGCCCGCGGCTGTGAACTGTCTGGCTGTGCCCTGGTGGGTGGCGAAACTGCAGAAATGCCAGGCATGTACCATGGCGATGATTATGATATCGCCGGTTTCTGTGTTGGCGTGGTAGAAAAAGCCGACATCATCGACGGCAGCCTGGTGAAACCAGGTGATCAGCTGATCGCACTCGCGTCTTCTGGTCCACACTCGAACGGTTTCTCGTTGGTACGCAAAATTCTCGAAGTCAGCGGTCAATCACCAGACACTTTGTTAGGCGAAAAAACGCTGGCCGACCACCTGTTAGCACCGACCCGTATCTACGTGAAAAACCTACTGAATTTAATCAAACAATTGCCGGTACATGCGCTTTGCCACATCACCGGTGGTGGTTTCTGGGAAAACATCCCACGCGTATTGCCAGAGCACACCAAAGCGGTAGTCAACGAGCAAAGCTATCAATGGCCGGCCATTTTCGACTGGTTACAACAGCAAGGCAACGTGACCCGCTATGAAATGTACCGCACCTTTAACTGTGGTGTTGGCATGATCGTCGTCGTCAGTCAGGACAACCTCAGTAAAGCACTGGAACTGCTGCAACAGGCTGGCGAAAAAGCCTGGCACATCGGTGAGATCCAGGCTGCTGTCAGTGGCGATGCGCAAGTTGTGATCCCTGGTGTGAACGCATAACGATGAAATCCATCGTTGTGCTCATTTCGGGCAGCGGCTCGAATCTGCAAGCCATTCTGGATGCCTGCAAGGCCGGCTTTATTGCCGGCCGTGTCAGCGCCGTGATCAGCAATAAAGCCGGTGTATTCGGTTTAACCCGGGCCGCAGACGCCGGGGTAGCAGCCCAGGTGCTGGACCATAAACAATATGCGGATCGCGCCAGCTATGATGTGGCGCTCTGTCAGGCCATTGACCAGCACCAGCCGGATTTAGTCGTACTGGCAGGTTTTATGCGCATTCTGACGCCTGAGTTTGTCGCGCATTACAGTGGCCGGCTGCTGAATATCCACCCGTCGCTGCTGCCCAAATATCAGGGGCTCAACACCCATCAGCGCGCTATTGATGCCGGCGATACGGTGCATGGCTGCAGTGTACATTTTGTCACAGCTGAACTCGACGGCGGCCCTGTGGTGTTGCAGGCCAAAGTGCCTGTATTCCCGGAAGATGACGCAGCGGCAGTTGCCGCCCGTGTGCATGAACAGGAACACCGCATTTATCCATTAGTCGTGCGCTGGTTTTGCCAGGACCGTTTACAACAACAAGCTGATAAGGCATTGTTAGACGGCCAAATCCTTTCACCACACGGATATGCCGATGATGATGAATAAACAATGGCGCCTTCTGGCGTCATTTTTTTGCCTGAGCCTGCTAAGCCCGGTACAGGCACAACAAACAGCCGCAACCGCTCCTGTGGCTGCAGTCAGTCAAGTTCCTGCCGGCCTGAAGCCATTCAGCGCGAAATATCAGGTGCTACGCTCCGGTAAAGTCCATGGCGAAGCAGAACGGTATTTAAAACCCTGGGGCCAGGGTTATGAACTCGGTTATAAAAGTAAAATCAGCTGGCTGATTTTCAAAGATGAACGCCATGAACGCTCGCGATTTGTGCTGAAAGACGGCCATCTGCAACCGTTTTTTTATCAGTTAAAACGCTGGGGTACAGGTCCGGGCCGACACTATGAACTGAATCTGGACTGGGCTAAACAGCAGCTGCTCACCGGTAAAGAAAAAGAGCCAAAAACCATCGAATGGGACAAACAATGGCTCGACCAGCTGAGTTACCACAGTCAGTTAGTACTCGAACTTGCCGCCGGTAAAACTGAATTTAGTTTTGACGTGTTAACCCGGCACGGCGACCCACGCAGCTACCAGTACAAAGTGACAGGCGAAGAGTTATTGTCGCTGCCGGCCGGCCAGCTGAAAACCATCCGGGTTGAGCGCGTCGGCAAAGATCTGGATAAACAGGTGATCGCCTGGGTAGCGCCGGAACTGGACTATTTGCTGGTAAAACTGTGGCAGGCTGAAGACAAAGTCGAGCAATTTGACGTGCAACTGCAAAGTTATCAGTTCAATTAAATGATACAATGACAGGTCGCCGGCTAAAACCGGCGCACCATCTCACCGGCTTTCCACAAAATGGCTTCACCGGCAGTCATCGCCTGCCAGGCTTCGTTACAGGTCAGCGGCATAGTTGCGACAATAGTCACCACATCGCGCTCAGTCGTTTCCCGGGCAAAATCAATATCAACATCCACATCAGACAACCGGGCCAGACCAAAAGGCGCACGCCGGGTGATGTGGTGCAGTTTGGTGCTGCAATAACAAAACAGATAATCGCCGTCGGACAGCAATAAATTAAACACGCCTTGTCTGCGCAAGCCGTCGCAAAGCCGTTTCACATAAGCAAACAGCTGCGGCCGGCTTTTTGGCCCTTGCGGATATTTCTCAGCGAGCGCTGATAAGATAAAACAAAAGGCCCGCTCGCTATCCGTTGTACCGACTGGTTGAAACTGGCTGCATGACAGGTTTTTGTAGTCGCTGAGCTGGCCATTATGCGCGTAAGTCCAGTAACGCCCCCACAATTCCCGGGTAAAAGGATGGGTATTCTCCAATGCCACCCTGCCCCGGTTCGCCTGCCGGACGTGCGCCACCACCACATTACTTTTAATCGGGTAGTCCGTAACGAGTTCCGCCACTCGGGAATGATGACTGGCCGCAGCATCTTTAAAAGTCGATACGCCTTTGCCCTGATAAAAAGCGATACCCCAACCGTCTTTATGCGGACCGGTATTACCACCGCGCTCACGCAGGCCTTTAAAACTAAAACAAATATCCGTCGGCACATTGGCCGACATGCCTAACAATTCACACATAACACTTTCCTAAAATCAGCTGCGGTCAGCCTAACAGCGCGATGCGGATCTGAACAGTGCCAATTGGTTCTGTTACATAACCAAAGTACTATCCATAAAACTGTACAGTTGTTCAGCTACACTTGGCGTGATCGGTACCCACGGACTCAGGAACTACTTGCATCTTAACGGTAAGGCTTATACCCTATCGCTGTTAGTGGTCAGACCTCTTATCAGGAGAACAAGATGGAATTACTCGTATTTATTGCTTTATTACTGGTGCTGGTTGGCATTCTCGCCTACCACAGAGCCAGCCTGACGTTGTTTACCGCAGCGATTGGCGGTTTGTTAGTTCTCGGCAGCTTCTTTGGCACTGTCGGTCTGATTGGCTGGATCTTGTTTGCCGCTGTCGCTCTGCCGCTGAACATCGCCAGTATTCGTCAGCAACACATCACCAAACCGCTGCTGAAACTCTATCGTAAAATTATGCCGGAAATGTCCACCACCGAAAAAGAAGCCATCGATGCCGGGACGACCTGGTGGGAAGGTGACCTGTTCCGTGGCAACCCAGACTGGCATAAATTGCATAATTTCCCCAAACCACGTCTGAGTGCAGAAGAGCAAGCCTTCCTCGACGGACCGGTGGAAACAGTGCTGAAAATGGTTGACGACTGGCATGTCACGCACGAGCGCACCGACTTATCACCAGAAGTCTACAACTACCTCAAAGATCAGGGCTTCTTCGCCATGATCATTAAAAAGCAATATGGTGGTCTGGAATTCTCTGCCTACGCCCAATCTTGCGTTTTACAGAAGCTGACCAGTAAAAGTATGGTGCTGTCGAGTACAGTCGGTGTGCCAAACTCATTAGGCCCCGGCGAACTGTTGCAACACTATGGCACCAAAGAACAGCAGGATTATTACCTGCCGCGTCTGGCCAAAGGTCTGGAAGTTCCATGTTTTGCGCTGACCTCACCGGAAGCTGGCTCTGACGCCGGCGCTATTCCTGATTTTGGCGTAGTCTGTAAAGGCGAATGGGAAGGCCAAGAAATTGTCGGCATGCGCCTGACCTGGAACAAACGTTATATCACGCTGGCGCCTATCGCGACTGTGTTAGGCCTTGCGTTTAAGCTGCAGGACCCGGACAAACTGCTCGGTGATAAAGAAGATTTGGGCATCACTTGCGCTTTAATCCCGGTTACCACACCAGGCGTGAAAATTGGCCGTCGCCACTTCCCGCTGAACGTGCCATTCCAGAATGGCCCGACTCAGGGTCAGGACGTATTCGTACCACTGGACTATATCATCGGTGGTCCATCGATGGCCGGTCAGGGCTGGCGCATGCTGGTGGAATGTCTGTCGGTGGGCCGGGCTATTACCCTGCCATCCAACAGTACCGGTGGTATTAAGTCTGTGGCACTGGCCACCGGCGCTTATGCCCGTATTCGCCGCCAGTTCAAATTGCCGATTGGTAAAATGGAAGGCGTGGAAGAAATCATGGCCCGGATCGGCGGTTACGCTTATATGTCAGACGCCTCCACCACTATGTCGGTGGGTTCGATCGACCTTGGTGAAAAACCATCGGTTATCTCTGCCATCACCAAATACCATATGACTGAGCGGATGCGTCAGGCCATTATCGACGCGATGGATGTACATGGTGGTAAAGGCATTTGTATGGGGCCAAACAACTATTTAGCCCGTGGTTATCAGGGCGCCCCTGTCGCCATCACGGTAGAAGGTGCCAATATCCTGACCCGCAACATGATCATCTATGGTCAGGGTGCTATCCGTTGTCATCCTTATGTACTGGCCGAGCTTCAGGCCGCACAGCTTGAAGATGAACGTGCTGCCGTCACGGCCTTTGACCGGGCGCTGTTTGGCCATATCGGCTTTAGTATCAGTAACTTCTTCCGCACTTTCTGGCTGTCGCTGACCAACAGCGCCTTCAGCCATGCCCCGGTGCAGGATGAAACCGCGAAGTACTATAAACAAATGAACCGCTTCAGCTCGGCTTTAGCGCTGATGTCTGATATTGCAATGGCAACTTTAGGCGGTGATTTAAAACGTCGTGAGCGCATCTCAGCGCGTTTGGGCGATATCCTGAGTATGTTATACATCACTTCAGCCATTCTGAAGCGTTACAATGACGAAGGCCGTCAGGCGCAAGATTTGGCGCTGGTGCAATGGGGCTGTGAGGACAACCTGTTCCGCGCACAACAAGCGCTGGATGAGTTGTTTGACAACTTCCCAAACCGTATCGTGGGTACTGTGTTTAAACGTGTCGTGTTCCCGTTTGGCCGCTCGTTACGCCGTCCAAGCGATCAGGTCGAGCATCAGGTTGCGCGGATCATGCAAACACCTTGTGAAGCCCGCTCACGTTTGGGTACACATCTGTATCTGACTGACGAGCCAAACAACCTGCTCGGCCAGCTGGAAAAAGCCCTGGCGTACATTCTGGCTGCAGAACCACTGTTTGATAAAGTGATGCACGCTGCCAACAAAAAGCTGCCGTTTTATCGCTTAAATGAAGTGGCGGATTTAGGCTTAAGTCTCGGTGTGCTGAGTCAGGCTGAGGCTGAAAAGCTGCGTGTAGCTGAAGTGGGCCGGTTAAAAACCATCAATGTCGATGACTTTGACCCGATTGACCTGATGGCAGACAAATCGCTGTTAGAGTCAGACAAAAAAGTAGCCGAACAGGCCGCTTAACTATCCGCAATTCTGCACCACCAAGCCGGCTGCCCAGCCGGCTTTTTTCTGCCTGCGATAAATGGACCCGCGCATGTCCGCAGCGGCGAAATCACGTGAGCTAGCAGCCAGAGGCTCAATTCAGCCAAGCTGTCATGTGTCAGTTAATACAGGAAAATTACAGAAGGAAAATCATGATGCAGAAAAGCAAAAACCCGCTAATGCGGGCTCTGAGAAGATGGTCGGTGATGCAAGATTCGAACTTGCGACCCCTTGGACCCAAACCAAGTGCGCTACCAAGCTGCGCTAATCACCGACATTTTTACTTCTTTAAAACTAGCGTTGAATTGGGGTGGCTGATGGGGCTCGAACCCACGACAACCGGAATCACAATCCGGGGCTCTACCAACTGAGCTACAGCCACCGCTGACTTCAACGTTATCTTTAAGTAAATGGCGCGCCCGATAGGACTCGAACCTATGACCCACGGCTTAGAAGGCCGTTGCTCTATCCAGCTGAGCTACGGACGCAGAACTCGCGGCCACAGAAGCGCTCTACTTAAAGATGGTCGGTGATGCAAGATTCGAACTTGCGACCCCTTGGACCCAAACCAAGTGCGCTACCAAGCTGCGCTAATCACCGACTTCGTTACACTACTGCAACGGGGCGCAATATTACAACCCACCTCAGGCAGCGTCAAACGATTTTTTGCCGTTTCGAATCGTTTGCTTATTATTTGAACCTTCTACGAAAATTCCGGATAAATCGCCGGCAATCCGCTGCAAATATCAACAAAATGAAACGCTTCTGGCATTTGGCTTGGCGCTGCCCTATCGCCTGTGAGAAAATACGCAACAGTATATTTTTCAGATCACAGGCAGAACAAATGGCAGCTCAAATTATCGATGGTAAAGCAATTGCCCAGGCGACCCGCAATCAGGTCGCTTTACGCGTTCAGCAGCGTCTCGCTGCAGGCAAACGGGCGCCAGGCCTCGCCGTCGTATTAGTCGGTGCAGATCCGGCCTCTCAGGTTTATGTAGGCAGTAAACGTAAGGCCTGTGAAGAAGTTGGTTTTGTGCAGTTTTCGCATGATTTACCCGCCGACACCACACAACAGCAACTGTTCGATTTGATTGACCAGTTAAATGCCGACCCAAGCGTTGACGGTATTCTGGTGCAACTGCCGTTACCAGCCGGTTTGGACGCTTCGACTATTCTGGAGCGGATTAACCCGCTGAAAGATGTCGACGGCTTCCACCCTTATAACATTGGTCGTTTAGCACAACGGATGCCAGCTCTGCGCCCTTGTACACCTAAAGGCATCATTAAGCTGCTGCAATCGACCGGTGTGCAAATCCGCGGTATGGATGCAGTGGTCGTTGGCGCATCAAATATTGTTGGCCGTCCTATGGCGCTGGAGTTGTTATTAGCCGGTTGTACCACCACCGTCTGCCATAAATTCACCAAGAATCTGGAACAACAAGTGCGCCGTGCCGATTTACTGGTGGTTGCAGTCGGTAAACCTGAGTTTATCCCGGGTGAT
>CBFGPY010000113.1:0-7168 GCA_965650755.1 uncultured Chromatiaceae bacterium
CGATGCCGTCGCCATCTTCCACTAAGGCGATAGCGCCGCCGCTGGCTGCTTCCGGCGAGACGTGGCCAATCGACAGGCCAGAAGTGCCACCGGAGAAACGGCCGTCGGTAACTAAAGCACAGGCTTTGCCGAGGCCCATCGATTTTAAGTAGCTGGTTGGGTACAACATTTCCTGCATGCCAGGCCCGCCTTTTGGCCCTTCGTAGCGAATGACCACCACATCACCGGCTTTGACCACGCCGCCTAAAATGGCGGTGACGGCGTCGTCCTGCGATTCAAACACCCGCGCCACGCCGTTAAACACCAGGTTGTCTTTGTCGACGCCGGCGGTTTTAACGATACAGCCATTTGGCGCCAGGTTGCCGAATAACACGGCGAGGCCACCGTCCTGTGAATACGCATGCTCTTTGCTGCGGATACAGCCGTTTTCGCGGTCATCGTCCAGTGTCGGGTAGCGGCAGTTTTGCGAAAACGCCTGCGTGGTGCGGATGCCGGCCGGGCCCGCGCGGTAGAAGTCTTTCACGGCGGGGTCTTGCGTGGTCATGATGTCAAAACGACTTAATACATCACCGAGTGAACTGCCGGCGACATGCGGCGTGTCCGGGTTGACCAGGCCAGCGCGTTGTAATTCGGCCAGAATGGCGACGACACCACCGGCGCGGTGCACATCTTCCATATGGTATTTCTGCGTCGACGGCGCCACTTTGGACAAATGCGGCACGATACGCGACAGCCGGTCGATGTCGGCCATGCCAAAATCAACTTCGGCTTCAATGGCGGCGGCCAATAAATGCAGCACTGTGTTGGTCGAGCCGCCCATCGCGATGTCCAGCATCATGGCATTTTCAAAAGCGGTTTTATTGGCGATAGCACGCGGCAGCGCGCTTGCGTCGTCGTTTTGATACCAGCGGCGCGTCAGTTCCATAATGCGCGTGCCGGCGCTGACAAACAGCTCGCGCCGGTCGGCATGCGTTGCCAGCATCGAACCATTGCCCGGCTGACCTAAACCTAAGGCTTCGACTAAGCAGTTCATCGAGTTGGCGGTGAACATACCGGAGCAAGAGCCGCAAGTTGGGCAGGCGCTGCGTTCGATTTTTTCGCTGTCTTCGTCCGACACGTTCGGGTTAGCAGCCGACACCATCGCATCCACTAGATCGAGCTTGATGATTTGGTCTGAAAGCTTGGTTTTGCCGGCTTCCATCGGGCCACCGGAGACAAAAATCGCCGGGATATTCAGGCGCAGCGCGGCCATCAGCATGCCCGGGGTGATTTTGTCGCAGTTGGAGATACAGACCATCGCATCAGCGCAGTGGCCGTTCACTACATACTCCACTGAGTCGGCGATGATTTCGCGCGACGGCAGGCTGTACAACATGCCGCCGTGGCCCATAGCGATGCCGTCGTCGATGGCGATGGTGTTGAATTCTTTGGCGATCCCGCCGGCGGCTTCAATGGCTTCTGCTACCAGTTTGCCGAGATCGCGCAGGTGCACATGGCCCGGCACGAATTCGGTGAACGAGTTCACCACGGCGATGATCGGCTTACCAAAGTCGGTGTCTTTGACACCAGTGGCGCGCCACAAGGCACGGGCACCCGCCATATTGCGGCCTTCGGTGGTCGTGGCTGAACGTAATTTAGGCATGCAATTTACTCCTGCATAGGCAAATTTAATGATGCGGCGCCAGCTGTTGTTAATCTGGAAGATGCATGCGCCAGCATCGGGTTTTGGGTTCAGGGCCACTTGGTTGTAACGTCACTGCCTGTGGCAGTGATCATGCCGGGCGGTTATGGGTGCCCGTGCTTTTTTATGTTGCCGGTTTTCGGTCCGGCACCGTTTATTCAATACTTGCTGCTGTCACGTTGCTTCACTGGGCTCTGGTGAACACATGGAGCAGACCCTCTGCGGCAGGGAAGCCGCAGAGGAGCCCCCATGGATGGGTTCACGGCGTGTCTGCGGAATGTTTCGCCAGAGTCCAGCACAACGATATCGCCTTGTGCTTCACGCCCGCAGCGCACCGGCTTCGGCCTGATGCAGCTCCAGATCCAGCACGTCGTACAGTTTATTCAGCTGGTTCACCAACAGGCTCACCGGCTTGTCGCTGACCACGCTTAAGGTTATCAGTAAACCAGTCAAATCAGCCAGCGGCTTTAATTCAAGGCCAGCTAAAGTAAAGCCGCGGTAGCGGGTGACCTGCAATAAACGCTCGATCGCGACGGCTTCATGCCGGGTGTGGATGGTCAAAGTATGCTGTTGGCTTTGCGCTGCGTTGCTCATGGTTATTCCTCCCACTGGGGTAAGTCGGTCATCATGTCCTGGTTGGCGGCACCTGGCGGTACTAATGGCCAGACGTTGTCCGTTTCGTCGATGCGGACGTGTAACAAATAAGGGCCCGGCCAGCTGAACATCGCGTCTAAGGCTGATTCCACTTCGTCTTTGTGGCTGATGCTGTGGCCTGGGATGGCAAAAGCGGCTGCTAAGGAGACAAAATCCGGGTTGTCGGACAAATCGGTTTCGCTGTAACGACCAGCGAAAAACAGCTGTTGCCACTGTTTCACCATGCCAAGGCGCTGGTTGTCGATGACGATGATTTTGACCGGCAGGCGGAAGCGTTTAATGGTCGCCAGTTCCTGCACGTTCATCATAAAAGAGCCGTCGCCGGTCACCAGCACGCTGGTATCCTGCGGCCGCGAGATTTTCGCGCCAATCGCCGCCGGCAGGCCAAAGCCCATAGTGCCCAAACCGCCGCTGGATAAATGATTGCGGGGCGAGTTAAAACGCATATGCTGCGCCACCCACATCTGGTGCTGGCCGACGTCACAGCTCACGACGGAATTGTCCGGCATGCGTTCGCTCAGCTGTTTCAGCAGCAGCGGCGCGTAGATGCGCTCGCCCGGATGGTCGTAACGCCAGCCGTGTTGCTGTTTCAGTGCGGCGCAGTGCGCCTACCAGTCGGCGTAGTTGCCTGCAGCTGTCATTGCAGGTAACAGGGCTTTTAAATCGCCTAACATGGCGACATCTGCAAAACGTAACTTGTTGATTTCTGCCGGGTCTATATCGATCTGAAGGACTTTGGCTTCCGGCGCGAATTTCTTTAAGTTGCCGGTGACCCGGTCATCAAAACGCGCACCTAAACAAAGCAGCAAATCGGTTTGTTGCACCGCTAAATTCGCGGCTTGTGTGCCGTGCATGCCCAACATGCCTAAGTACAGCGGATTGGTTTTTTCCACCGACCCCATGGCTTTTAATGTGGTGACCGACGGCATGCCGGTGGCGGTTAAAAAGGCGTTTAATTCCGCCAGCGCGTCAGCCATATGTACACCGCCACCGATGTAAGCCATCGGTTTTTGTGCTTGCTGCAGCAAAGCGCGGGCGGCGGCGATCTGTGTGGCAAGGCCGGAGCAATCTGGCGCGGCGCTGGCTGCGGTCAGATGCAGCGGCTGGTATTCCACTTGCGCTAACTGCACGTCTTTTGGGATATCGACCAGCACCGGGCCTGGCCGGCCGCTTTGAGCTAATACAAAGGCTTCGCGTAAAGTCGCCGCCAAATCGGCGACGTCACGCACATAAAAACTGTGTTTGGTGCAGGTCAGGCTCATGCCTAATACGTCGACTTCCTGGAAGGCGTCGGTGCCGGCAACGGCTTGCGACACCTGGCCGGTGATGGCGACTACTGGCACAGAATCGAGCAGCGCGTCGGCTAAGGCGGTGATGAGGTTAGTCGCGCCAGGGCCGGAAGTGGCCAGGCATACGCCGGTCTGGCCGGAAGCGCGGGCATAACCGATGGCGCTGAAACCACCACCTTGTTCATGGCGGCACAGGTAGTGTTTGACCGGGCTTTGGTAGAGCGCGTCGTAAATCGGCATGATAGCCCCGCCCGGATAACCGAACACGGAATGCACACCGTGTTCTGTTAATAATTTCACTACCAATTCTGCGCCTGTCATACCCGTATCCTCTGTCTTGCCGGCCTGTGCCGGCTATCGTCGCTGTGCTAATCCGCCCATTTCCGCCGCCTGCGTTTTTTTCACTGGCCCAGAAAGTACAAAACCCCCGGACCTTGCGGTGCGGGGGTTTTGTCGGAATCTGATTATTTTACGGTCTCAGTCCCAAACAGCAGCCCCCGCGGCGACTAATAATCACCACGTTTACGAGGACCACAATAATGTTCAGGATGGTTGTTTTACGCATAATGTTTGTAGCAATAACTCTGTTGGTTATATGTCAAAAAACGGCAATGGCGCTTTGGCCACAGCAAAACGCTATTAGAAATAGCCGTCTGCACGGCCTGAGTCAACAGTTATTTTTGCTTTTCGCAAAAAAAGACGGCCATACGGCTGACGCTCAGCAAGTAACCAGCTGATTTAACAGATATTCAATGAAACTTCAGCGCGATGTTGCCGGTGGCGCTGTCGACACGGATTGAGTAGACTCAAGCCACATCGCCTTTTTCCGCCAGCGGCTTATGGATCAACTCGAGCTGTTTGACTTACCCAACCCCTGTATCGGGGTCTGCACCAGCAATAACCGCGGTTATTGCGTGGGTTGTCTGCGTTCGCGGGATGAACGTTTTAACTGGCATAACAAACCGGTGGCCGAACGCGCCCGCATCCTGAAACTGCTGGAACAACGCCGCATCCGCCGTGATGCAGCGCGCCTCGCCGGTAAACCGGACAGCAACCTCGAAGCGGATCAACCGCCGTCTACGCCGGATTTGTTCGGTTTTTAGTTACTCCACCAGTAGCGGAAAACGCAGTTCAAAAGTGGTGCCGATCCCTTCCTGGCTGCTGAAACTAATCTGTCCACCCATGTACTGCACCAACTTTTTGCTGATAGATAAACCCAGACCACTGCCGGGCTGAGCTCGACCCTCAGGCTGATCCAGCCGGGTAAAAGGTTCGAAAATTTTGCTGTGCAAGGCGTCCGGAATACCGGGGCCCTGGTCCTGTACGCCAATCACCAGCTGGTGAGTCTCTGTGCGGGCCCATAACATCACCACGCTGTTATTTGGTGAGAACTTCACGGCATTGGACAGCAAATTGGTCAGCACCTGCTGCAACCGGTCCGGATCTAAGTTCACCACTGCATGCGGCGCCTGATCGTTCAGCACGATTTTAGAACCAAACTCCTGTGCATAACTTTGCAGGTTTTGCGCGCAGCTGCGCAGCAGCGGGCTGGCATCAACCGGCACCGGCGTGATTTCAAGTTTGCCTTGTTCAATCTTTTGCAGGTCAAGTAAATCATTGACCAAAAACAACAAACGCTCAGAATTGTGTTGGCAGATCCGCGCCATATCCTCAGCTTTTTTCGGCATGTCGCCAAACACACCGCCGAGCATCAGGCCAATGCTGCCACGGATAGCGGTCAAAGGCGTGCGTAGTTCATGGCTGACATTGGCGATAAATTCGTTTTTGTATTGCTCGGCCAGGGCCTGATGACTGATATCTTCAAACACTGTGATGCCATAACCGATGTCACCATTTTCAGCATAACCCGGCCAGCCCCAGCAGCGCACCACTGTCTCGCCCTGGCTGGCTTGTAAGGTCGCCGCATCGATAAAACAGTTTTCGCCGCGTAAGGCCGTAGCCGCCGGAAGCTGAGCCGCCCGCAGCGGCTTGCCAGTGCTTTTATCGCGCAAATGCGCCAGCAGCTGCATCGGCACACTGGATTGGGGCTCACTAGTCTGGGACTCACTAGTCTGGGGCACAGCTGCCTGGCTGTCCTGGCCAAACAAACGCCGGACGGCATGGTTTTGGTAATAAACTTTCTGCTCTAAATCAACAACTTCAAGTGCCAGCGGTAAGTCGTCCAGCCATTGCCGGTATTGATGCTGCGTCACCGCCATCAGTTTCTGCTGCTGTGCCTGCACAGCGCGATGCAGGATAAACACCATCATCACTGCGGTCAGCAGAAAGTTCAGCCAGGAACTGACGCCCTGCATGTATAAATCCAGATTGGTTTGGGTATGCAGCAGTCCGCTGCTGTAGCCAATAAAATTCGCCAGAAATATAGCCAGTGCCAGGGCGCAAACCAGATACATAGTGCGGGCTGAATACAAAAAACCGGTGATCAGACAGCCGCAGATTAACCAGAAGGTACCATTGGCAGCGAGTGCAAAGCTGTATAACCCACCAGCGCCCAACACCAGCATGATTGCGATGATCAGGAAACCTTTGAATTGCATAGGTAAACGCCGCCGGTATACACCAGTCAGGATCACCATGCTGCCAATACAAAGATGAACCAGATAAAGATCCAACCAACCGGTGTGAAAAATCCTGAGCAACGATATCGGCAGAACCACAGCCGTTAAAACCAACAAATCCCGCCACAATGAATCAAGAAACTGACCAGCGATTTGTGTTTTTTGTTGTTGTAACCAGGGAGGAGAGTTTGACTGCAGCAAGATTGGAGCCCGCTTGTAAATAACGCCTGAAAAACTAAAGGTAGATGGCGGCAGCAGGATTGCCAGCAAAACCAAACAAGCTAAGCACAATCGCAACAAGAAGGGGCGCCCGGCCCTTTAAAAAGTCCGCTGTCACTGCACTTCCACACAAAATGGGTGCGACAATCGTCAGTCACAGGGGACCGGGGGACTTGCTCGGAACCAGGGCGCCAAACACAGGAATTTGCAGCGGCTCGATTGAACCGCTGCCAGATGATTAGTTCGACCAGCTGCGTAGCTGCCAGGCCGCCAGTTGGGTCGATGTGGCTTCCGCTTCGTTCCAACCGTTGTGCAGGCCGCTGTCCTGCAGCAGGTCAGCCGGCAACGTTTGCGCCTCAGCCGACAGGTTCAGCACAAACACTGACTTTTTCCCTGCCAGTTCCCGGCTGATTTGCAGCAGTTTGCCGTCATTGAGTGCCTTGGCTTCATAGCTGCCAGCCACGCCAAATTCAGCCCGTTGTTGTTTTTGCGCGATCAGGAATTTGTATAAAGACCACAGTGATTTGACGTCTTGTTGCTGATCGGCCACTGTCACTTTGGCAGCTTGCTGCGCTTGTAAAAACGGCGTCCACCAGCTGGTTTCGCGCTGCGGCGGGAACAGCTGGTCGGATTGTACCCAGCTGCTTGTAGCAGTGGTGAAACCAGCCTGCGGGCTCTGGTCCCACAGCATCGGTGCGCGGCGCTGAATATGTTCGGCATCTGAGGCCTGACTTAAGCCAATTTCT
>CBFGPY010000114.1:0-7156 GCA_965650755.1 uncultured Chromatiaceae bacterium
AAAGGTGCCAATTTTCAGGAACTTGCGAAGAAACATTCGTTATGCCCTTCCGGTAAAAAAGGTGGTGATCTCGGTGAGTTCAGACCGGGTCAGATGGTTAAAGCCTTTGACGAAGTGGTGTTTAAAAAGCCGGTACTGGAAGTCCATGGCCCGGTGAAAACCCAGTTTGGTTTCCACCTGATCAAAACCCTCTATCGCGCCTGAGGCGCATCAAGCGAGCCCTGCATGCAGATTATTCAGTGCCAGTATGAGTCCGACGCGGCGCAGATCCTGGAGATCTTCAACCACGCCATTTTGCACACAACTGCGCTCTATGAATATAAACCCCGCACCATGGCGACAATGCAGCAGTGGTTCGCCAATAAAACAGCCGGCAACTTCCCGGTGATTGGCCTGAAAGCCGACGACGGTACTTTGCTGGCGTTTGGCAGTTATGGCACTTTCCGTGCTTTTCCGGCTTTTAAGTATTCGGTGGAACATTCGGTCTATGTGCATCCGGCGCATCAGGGCAAAGGCCTTGGCCAGCAGATGCTGCAATTACTGATTGAGGCGGCAAAAGCGCAGGGCTATCACTTATTGATTGGTGGTATTGATGCCAGCAACAGCGGCAGCATCGCGCTGCATCAGAAACTTGGTTTTGTCCACAGCGGAACTATCACACAAGCCGGCTTCAAATTCGGCCGCTGGCTGGATTTAGCCTTTTATCAGCTGACGCTGCCGACACCACTGCAACCTCATGATGATTAAGACCTTTTATCGCAAAACGCCCGCTTAACGCGGGCGTTTTTTTCCGGTCAGTTCGGCGCGCAACCGGGCTTTTTCCTGCGACAACTTGCGATTATTGGAGAACTTTTTCTTTGGTTTGACTTCATCCTGCTCGTCAGCCGCTTTGTGAGTGCCTTTGCTGGAATGATTAAATCGCGGGTCATGTTCGTAGCCCGGCAACACCTGCTGGGTGATCACTTGTTTGGTTAAAAGTTCTATTTCTTTGAGCATCGGCAAATCATCCGGCGTCACTAATGTGACAGCCAGGCCGACGTTGCCCGCCCGGCCGGTACGGCCGATGCGGTGCACGTAATCTTCCGCCTGATGCGGTAAATCGTAGTTGACCACTATCGGCAGCTCTTCAATATCCAGGCCCCTTGCGGCAATATCCGTAGCCACCAATACCCGCACTTTGCCTTCTTTAAAATCCTGTAAGACTTTCGTGCGATGGCCCTGGCTTTTATCGCCATGAATGGCCTGAGCATCAATACCATCGAGCTGAAGTTGCTTGCTTAACCGGTCAGCACCAAACTTAGTTCTGCTGAAAATCAGCACCTGCTGCCAGTTCTTTTTGCCGATGACTTCAGAAATCAGTTCGCGTTTACGTTGTGAATCCACCCGATACGCCAGCTGTTCGACACCTGCAGCCGTAGAGTTGGCTTTGGCCACTTCGACCAGCACCGGGTTATCCAGCAGCGAATCCGCCAGCGTTTTAATCTCCGCCGAAAAAGTCGCCGAGAAAAACAAGGTCTGCCGCTTGGGCGGTAACTTCGCCATAATGCGGCGAATATCGTGGATAAAACCCATATCCAGCATGCGATCAGCTTCATCCAGTACCAGTACTTCCAGCTGATATAAACTGATACTTTGCTGATGCAGGTGGTCGAGTAAACGGCCCGGAGTCGCAATCAGAATGTCGAGGCCAGCAGCGGCCTGTTCCAGCTGTGGATTCACCGAAACACCGCCATAAAACACCGCGGTTTTCAGACTCAGATGGCGGGCATAAGCGGCGACGTTATCTGCCACTTGCTGCGCCAGTTCTCGCGTTGGCGTTAAAATCAGGCAACGCACCTGTTTCGCCACTAACGGCGTGGGGTCGCTGCTAAGTTTTTGTAAAATGGGTAAGGTAAAAGCAGCAGTTTTACCGGTGCCGGTCTGAGCGCCGCCTAACACGTCTTTGCCCTGTAAAATCAGCGGAATGGTTTGTTGCCGAATCGGCGTTGGCGTCTGATAGCCTTGTTCGGCGATGGCCGTTAGAATAGGCGGCGCAAGGGCCAAATCGGTAAATTGCATAACACCTCAATATAAAACCAGCTGCAGGAGCCGCATTGCAGAGCGCGATTATAGCAGAAACGCCCCCGGCGGCGCAGTGGCAGCTTTATCTGGTACGAACCAGCAGTGGCAGCCTGTATGCCGGCATTTCAACGGACCCAGAGCGCCGGCTGCGCCAGCACCAGGGCGAGCTTACCGGCGGGGCCAGAGCCTTGCGTGGCAAAGGCCCGCTACAGCTGGTCTGGACTTTTGCCGCAATAAACCGCAGCCATGCCAGCAGCCTGGAATATCAGCTGAAGCAATTAAAAAAAGCGGATAAAGAACATTTGATTCGCGGCGACTGGCAACCCGACTGGCTGATGTATGCACCCGGGTCTCATTGTGCAATCAACTCAGAGCCAGCCGCTTCCACCGAAGTCGCATAGGCAAAAGCCGGCAAAACCATTAATCTGCTGATAAATACTCGCAACTGACCGAGATTGATTGCCGCGTGGACAATTTTATCCTGATCCTGATTTACCTGAGCCTTGGCTTTGCCATGCGCCGGGTGCCGAAATTCCCGGCCGAAACACCGGTGGTGCTGAACACTTTTGTTATGTATGTCGCACTACCGGCATTGGTATTGCAGAAAATCCCTTCGTTGCATTTTTCCTGGGATTTGCTTATTCCGGCTTTAGTGCCGTGGATATTATTGTTGCTGGTCAGTGCTTTGATTCTTTTGCTGGGGCGTCTGCTGCACTGGTCACGTGACATTATCGTCGCGCTGCTGATTGTGCTGCCGCTCGGCAATACGTCGTTTCTCGGCTTCCCCATGATAGAAGCGCTGTTTGGCGGTGATTGGCTGCCTTATGCGATGATTTACGATCAAATCGGCTCTTTTGTTGCGCTGGCAACCTGGTCGACCATTTTGGCCGCACTCTATGGCGTGAATGCCGCCCAAAGCCAGGTATCCCCTGCCGCGATGGCCATGCGCATTCTGACTTTCCCGCCTTTTTTGGCACTTGTGGTAGGTCTATTACTCAAATCCTGGACTTATCCGCCTTTATTGCAGACCACGCTGGATAATCTGGCGGCCACCCTGGTGCCGCTTATTATGTTCGCGGTGGGTTTTCAGCTGAAGTTTTCGCTGGCCGGCGAACGATTGTCGCCGCTATTGAGCGGTCTTGGCATCAAGCTGCTGCTAATGCCGCTGTTGGTTCTCACCGGTGCCATGCTGCTGGGGTTATCGGGTAAAGCGGTGCAGGTGTCGGTATTTGAAGCGGCGATGCCACCGATGATTTCAGCCGGTGCTATTGCGATGATGGCAGGCCTGGCGCCACGTCTGGTGGCGGCTTTGGTCGGCTTTGGCCTGCTGTTGAGTTTTATCACGCTGCCGCTTTGGGCCTGGCTACTGCACCAGCTCTGAGTTATCGCAGCGCTGTCAAATCCGCCTGATCCAGCAGCAACAATGCCGACAAAATGGTGTCGCTAACTTTGTGATAAAACTCCAGGTCAACGCGCTCAAAAGTGTCGGTTGGCTGATGATAATCCACATGGTCCGGCACGCCAAAATAAACAAAAGGCACCCCCTCAGTGGCAAAAATGCCGTGATCGCTGGCATCGCTCCAATCCTGCACCAGCCCTGCGACTGCTGAGGGTCTGTCATGACCAAATTTCAGTGCCACCAGACTGTCTTGCTGCAACGGTTGTAACAGCGGCAACAGCGCCGGATGCTGATAGGTACCTACCGCAAACAGCTGCGCTTTGCTGTCCCGGCTTAACATATCCAGATTAACGTTCAGCGCCAGCTGCTGTGGGTCTAACAACTTGCCGGCAAATAACTGTTTGCTGCCGTGCATGCCTTGTTCTTCATGATCAACCGCAGCAAAAATCAGTGAATGACGCGGCGGATGCGCCTGAAAATAAGCCGCCAGCGCGAGTAATGCCGCTACGCCTGAAGCATTGTCATCGGCGCCGGGATAGACACGGTTATGATGCACACCAACATGATCATAATGGGCGCTGAGAACTATGGCGGGTAGCTTTGGCTCAGTCCCGTTGATTTTACCGACGAAATTGACGCCATCGCTTTGACCGTCAGTTTGATATCGTTGTGTAAAACCAGCTGTGCCAGCGGGGATCAAACCAAGCTCAGTAAAACGCCTTTGCAGAAACTGCCGTGCCAACTCACTACCCGGCTGACCAGGCCGCCGCCCCGCCATCTCACTGGATGCCAGCGTACTGAAATCTGCGGTTTGTTGCAGCTGATCCAGCCTTGGCTGATAACTGGTACGGCTGACGCCTGGCTGCGCGTCAATCCGGGCCTGTTCCGCCCGGGTTAATTGCTGTTGACCAACCTGATAAAAAGGCCACACAGCCGCCGCACAGACCACCGCAACCGCCACTATCTGGCTAATCCGTCTGAACCATAACGCCATCAATACACTCCTGTTTATACAAACCACATTCAGCGGCTTTGCGATCAAAAATGGCGGTCAGACCGCCATTTTCATTCCTGTTATGCCGTGTACACCGACGTTAATAATCCCGCGCCAGCTGCAGTAACTTAGGTAAAAACTCTTTGTCCATTTTCGCCAACTCAGTTTGCTCATCCAGCACATCGTGCAGAATCTGGTCTGTTGTCAGCGGATTAGCCAGTACAATACGAAACACCACAGTATCCTGCCGATAATAGCGGGCCGGCGTCAAGCGCGTGCGTGAGACAAAAGATTTGCCCTCTTCCCGCTGACGCTTCTGGATAAATTTGGTGAGGCCACTGAGCAATTCATTGAATTTCTTCAACCGCTCCACATCACCGGCCGCTTTGGCTTTGTGCATCGCCTGTTGTACCTGGGCCGGTACATAACGGTAGGTCAACAAACAAAGCTCAGGGGCTGTCACCAATTCAAAGTCGGCATGTAAATCAATCAATCCGGCAAAATAACGTGCTTTTTCTAAAGACCTGTTGATCAGGATCTCATAACCTTTGCGGCCAATCACCTGTAAACAGGCATGCACCAGCATCGCCATGCCGGGGCGGGAGCCTTCCAAGGTCTGGCTGCCTAAATCTTTTGAGCCTTTACGCAGAATATATTCAGCGTGGTGTTCAATGGCATGGGCACTCGATGGATGTTTAAATACCACCATGCCAGCGCCCATCGGCACATACATTTGTTTGTGTGCATCGATAGTGACAGAATCGGCCAGTTCAATACCTTTGAGCAGATACCGATAACTGTCCGACAATAATGTAGCGCCGCCCCAGGCCGCGTCGACGTGGAAATGACACTGCAACTCTGCGGCGAGTGCCGCAAGCTCAGTTAATGGATCAACATTACCGGTTTCGGTCGTGCCGGCGACACCAACAATCGCCATCACCCGGATGTGGCGAGCCTGCAGCTCCAGCGCTTTTTCGCGCATTTTCACCACGTCAACTTTGTTGTTGTCGTCCGTGGGGATTGGGATCAACATATCGCGACCAATCCCAAGTAAATCTGCAGCTTTTTTCAGTGAGTAATGGCCACGTTCCGACACCAGAATGGCCAAATCGTCATAGCCGTAATGACGCATAGCACGGAACAGCCCTTCTTTCGCTACACCTTTAAAATCACCATCCGGTTTCAGTAAACGGTTACGCGCAATCCACAGCGCTGTCATATTGGCGACAGTGCCGCCAGAGCAAAACGCACCGAGCGAATGGTTGGCGCTATGCTGCCATTTTTTGTAGAAGCCTTCCGTTTCGCCATAGACCAAATGGTGCATCATGCCGAGCACCTGACGTTCCAGCGGCGTGAAGGCTTTGGAAGTCTCGATTTTGACCAGATTCTGATTAAGCCCCACCATCATTTTCGACAGTGGCAACACAAAATAAGGTAAAGCTGAAGTCATATGGCCGATAAAACTGGGCGCTGCGGTGTGGACTGAATGCGCCACCAGCTTTTGCATAATATTTTCGGCGTAATCGGAGACAAAAGTCGGTTCGGCCGGGATCTGATAAGCCTGAAAATCACGTTCAATCTGCCACAGCGGTTTTTCCACTGCGACAATACTTTCGCGCAGGAAACCAGCCAGATTCTGCGAAATGTTTTGTTCGATGATGCTGAGCGTCGAATCCGGCGCTTCAGGGACGGTAAAGATCCGCCACAGAGCCTCTTCGGACGCTGTTGCCGTTCGTTTGTTATCTGTCATTTATCCTCGCCGTGGTGAACTCAGACTCTGCGGTCTGTTGGCGCTTGAAAGCGCGTGGGCTCTGCGGTGGCCCAAAGGAAGCAATGTACTAAAACACATCACAAATGTCTTTAAAAAATGTGCGGACTGGTCCGTGCAGTATGGTCAGCGCGGTTTGGGAAACGCGCTGACCGATTTGCATCAGTCAAATCTTAGCTACGCAGCCCGGTGCCACGGCGGATCAACTGCATCGCCACAGCAAACAACAACACAATCAGGCCAATCAACACCGAGTAAGCCAGCGTCAGGCTGACATCGGAATGACCGAGAAAACCATAGCGGAACGCATTGACCATATACACAATCGGGTTCAGCGTCGACACGCCCTGCCAGAACTCCGGCAACAGGCTCAGGGAATAAAACACCCCGCCTAAATAGGTCAGCGGCGTTAATACAAATGTCGGCACTATGCTGATGTCATCAAAAGTTTTGGCATACACCGCATTAATCAGGCCGCCCAGGGAAAACACCGCAGAAGTCAGTAACACTGTGCTGACAATGACCCACAAATGATGAATACGAATATCCACAAAAAACAGACTGAGCACAGTGACAATCAGGCCAACCAACACACCACGCGCTACACCGCCGCCAACAAAACCCAGCACTATGATGTAATTTGGCACCGGCGCCACCAGCAGTTCTTCGACGTTGCGCTGAAACTTCGCACTGAAAAAACTCGATGCGACGTTGGCATAAGAGTTGGTGATCACTGACATCATAATGAGGCCGGGCACAATAAATTCCATGTAGCTAAAACCGTGGATTTGGCCAATCTGGCTGCCGATTAAATTGCCAAAAATAACAAAATACAGCGTCATCGTAATGGCCGGCGGCACCAGCGTTTGCACCCAGATCCGCAGAAAACGGTTAGTTTCTTTGTTCAGAATGCTTTGCAGCGCAATCAGATATC
>CBFGPY010000115.1:0-7134 GCA_965650755.1 uncultured Chromatiaceae bacterium
TTCAGGCCACCGGCTTTGGTCAGCAAACGCGGTAAACCGTGCAGGCCTTCCAGCAGCAGATAACAACGGCGGTCAGAGATATTGCCGAGCTCAGCGGCGGCAATCGAGGTGTAATCCAGTACCATCGCCAGCGGCTGACCGTGGAAACCACCGCCCGACAGCGCTTCTTCGCTGCTAATCACAATCGGGTTGTCGGTGACTGAGTTCATCTCAATCTCGACCAGCTGTTTTAAATGGGCAAAGGCATTACGCGAGGCGCCATGTACCTGCGGAATACAACGCAGCGAATACGGGTCCTGCACGCGGGCGCAGCCGGTGTGCGACGCCATATTTTGCGAATCTTTGAATAAACGGCGCATCCGCGCGGCAACTTCGATATTGCCAGGGAAAGGCCGAATTTCGTGCAGTTCAGGCCGAAACGGTGAACCACTGCCCTGCATACCTTCGATGCTCATGGCGCCCGCCACATCGGCTAAATCCAGTAAGTACTGCATTTTGGTCAAAGCCGTGATGCCATGCGACAGAATAAACTGGGTACCGTTAATCAGGCCCAAACCTTCTTTGGCTTGCAGCTCCAGTGGCGAAAGGCCGTGCTCAGCCAAGACCTGTGCCGCCGGAATCATCTCTTTGCTATCGCCTTTGGCCCAGAATTCGCCTTCGCCGATTAATGGCAGGAATAAATGTGACAACGGCGCTAAGTCGCCGGACGCACCGACGGAGCCCTGCTCCGGCACCACCGGAATTAAATCCAGTTCGATAAATTTCAGCATGCGCTCCACCACTGCTAAGCGTACGCCGGAAAAGCCCTGGCTCAGCGCGTGTACTTTGGTGATTAACATCAGTTTGGAAATGGCTTTGGCGATAGGTTCACCGACGCCAACCGCATGGGTGATCAGCAGGTTTTTCTGCAGCAAGGCAGTTTCGGCCGGAGAAATTTGTGTGTCGCACAGAGGGCCAAAACCGGTATTGATGCCATAAATGGCTTTGTCGGAAGCAGCCATCACGTCAACACAAGCACGGCTTTGGTTGATTTTCGCGATTGCCGCTTCGCTGAGCAGCGCCGGGATCTGCCCCGTGGCGATGCCGTTGACTGTGTCTAAATCCAGCCGATCGATACCGTAATAAAATGCCATCTTAAACTCCGTAAAACGATGAAATTGCTGCTGCCAACCGGCAACGGATAAGCAGATGCTAGCTTGCCGTTGATGTTTTATAAATACATAATAATCGTATCTCATTCCGGATTTATCAAACTAAAAGGCTGATAACTGATGCAGGTGCAGGACGTTGATTTACGCTTATTGCGGATATTTGTCACTATCGTTGAATGTGGCGGTTTATCGGCGGCCGAGTCCCGGTTAAATATCGGTCGCTCGACTATCAGCACGCATTTATCGGACTTGGAAATAAGACTGGGCCTGAAGCTGTGTAAACGCGGCCGCAGCGGCTTTGAACTGACCGACGCCGGCCGCATCACTTATCAGGCGTCGTTAGAATTACTGCAGCAGTGCGAGACATTCGCCAGCACGGTCGCAGGTTCCAAACATCAGCTCTCCGGCCGCGTGACTATTGCGATTATTGATACTTTGGTCAACGACCCGCGCTGCGGCGTATCGCAGGCAATAGCCCGGCTGAAAGCCAAAAGCAGCAATCTGCAGTTTGAAATTTATGTCTGTGAAGCTCGCGAAGTGGAAACTTCAGTCGCCAATGGCCGCTCGCTGGTTGGTATCGGTGTCAGCCGCCATCAGATCCGCGGCCTGGATTATGTGCCGCTACACAATGAAACCAACTATTTATACTGCGGCAAAGGCCATCCGCTATTTGACTGCGATGCCAGTAAAATCAGTGAGTTATTGCCACAAGCTGAAGTCATCACCAGCAACTACCTGCGCGACAAAGACAGCCGCAACGACGGCCTGAACTACCAGAACAGCGCCAGCGCCTATCACGACGAAGGCATCGCCCATCTGATCCTGTCAGGGCAGTTTATCGGTTATTTACCTGAGCATTACGCCAGCTACTGGGTCGACAAAGGCCTGTTCCAGGCCATTCTGCCAGCCAAATACCGCTATCAAATTCCGGTGATGCTGATCACCTCCAAAAGCAACAGCGCATCACCGCTGGCACAAGCGACTATTGAAGTGATGAAGGCATGTCATCCGGCAGAACTCAGTGCGTAAAACGATAAAAATTAGCGGCAAACAAGGATTTACCCTGGCCGGCAGTGCCGGCCAGAGCATCAATGAACCAGGCTCAAGCAGCCAGGCAGTGCCGTTCAGCGCGATTTGGCTTTGGCAATAAAACGGTCCATCTCAGCTTCGAGCACTTCCAGCGGCAATGCACCGTTGGCTAATAACGCATCGTGGAAAGCCCGCAGGTCAAACTTATCACCCAGCGCCTGTTCGGCTTTGGCGCGCAGCTGTCGGATTTTGATTTCACCCATTTTGTAAGACAACGCCTGACCCGGCCAGGAAATATAACGGTCCACTTCAGCCCGCACATTGGCCTGCGACAACGAGGTATTTTGCGCCAGGAAATCCAGCGCCTGTTGCCGGCTCCAGCCATTGGCGTGAATGCCGGTATCTATCACCAGCCGGCAGGCACGCCACATTTCATAACTCAGCCGGCCAAACTGCTGATACGCATTTTCATAGACACCCATCTCCACGCCAAGCCGCTCGGCGTACAGACCCCAACCTTCGCCATAAGCACTTAAATATAAATTGCGGCGAAACTGCGGCACGTCCTCCAGTTCCTGTGAAATAGCACTTTGCAGGTGATGCCCCGGCACTGCTTCGTGTAAGGTCAGTGCCACCAGTTCATACATGGGCCGCTGATCAAGCGCAAAAGTATTGAGCCAATAAGCGCCGCCGCGCGTGCCGCCAATAGCCGCGGAGTTATAAGAAGCCGTGGTGTAATTCGGTGCAATTTCTGCCGGCACCGGCACCACACCGTATGGCAAACGCGGTAACTTGCCAAAGAATTCCGGCAGGCGGTAATCAATGCGTTTGGCGATATAAGCGGCTTCTTTTAACAAATCACGGGGTGTTTTGGCGTAAAACTGCGGATCTGTGCGCAAAAAGCTGGTGAATTGCTCAAAACTGCCTTCAAAGCCGGTTTCTTTAATCAGCGCATCCATCTCTGCGCGGATGCGTTTCACTTCGGCAAGGCCGGTGGCATGGATCTGCGCCGGGTCGATATCGGCCGTAACATAAGTACGGATGGTATGGCGGTAATAGGCTTTGCCGTTTGGCAGCTGTTCTGCCGCCAGGCTGGTGGTCGCCGCAGTTAAATAATCGCCTTCGAGAAAATCAGCAACCCGGGCAAATGCCGGAATTGCCACTTCAGCAATAGCTTTTCTGGCGTCTTTTTGCAGCTGCTGTTGTTCCGCTTTGCTCAAGCTGGCCGGTAGTTTTTTGAAGGGTTCATACAAACTGCTTTGAGTCGGGTCGCTGTATACCAGCGCCCGCACCGTCGGTGCTATGCCCTGCACCACGATTTTCGGCAACACAAAACCGTCTTTAATACCCTGGCGCATATTGGCGATGTTCTCGTCAAAATAGCGGCCAAAGTCTTTGATCCGGCTAATGTAATCACGATAATCCTGCACTGTGTGCATCGACAGCCCACTGCTGGCATCCAGCGCCGAGCCCCAGAAACTGTAAAATGTGTTAGCCGGAATACGGTCTAAAAACAGCTGATTGGCATCAATCGAATTCTGCAGGACCCAGCTGAGCAGCTGATGATTGATGCGCTCGGCGTCAGTTAACGGGTCCGGATTGATAGCTTCCAGCCGGCGTAAAAACTGCTGCTCACTCTTCAGTCGCCGGGCCCGGTCTGCCGCCGTCACACCCGGTAAACGGTCGTTAAAACCCGCCACGCCCATCCGGCCGGCGGTGATGGGGTCTTCCCGCAAACTGTACTGCCAATGCTCGTCGATAACGGTTTGCAGCTGCGCCGCCGCGTTGGCTGCGGTTTCAGCCACAGGTGTGTTGGTATTGACTGCAGCAGCTTCCAGCGCAAAGGTCTGGCCTTGCAGGCACAGCGCTAACATCAATGCGGTCATCGTTTTATTGCTTGGAAAAGGGGTTGGCATAGCGCCTCCGGACCTGGAGCAGCGGCCTCACAGGCCACTGGATTGGGTGGTTTTTATCTGTTTTACCTTAACACGACACCAGGCGCCACTCAGCAAAGACCAACCTGAGCAGCCTGCCATTGAGCGCATTGGTGATGGGAAAAGTTGCAGGGTATTACGAAGAAAACCGGATGAGCCTGCTGAATTAACATGCGGATCGCTGTCATTGTCAATTCAGCAGATTTAATGCTGCCCTAGGGCACCGATCCGCTTGTGCGAGCATTGACTCACGCCGCGACAGGCCCGGACGCATCAAGTAATCGCTGACACCACCAAACCATATAATCGCGCTGTTGTATTTTCTGCCGAATACGATCACTACCAGCGAGACAATAAGGCATATCAAGTAATTGTTTTCTGGCTTCTTCAGCGTCGAGGTCAGTATCGCCAAATAAAAACGGATAAGGCGCTTTGTGATAATCCGGGAACTGCGCAGCCTCAGGCGGTGATTGGATGAGGATAAACAACAAGCTTTGCAGGTCATCAATGTTGGGATAACCACTACTTGCACGCCAGCAAATCAGTGCCCACTCATCACTTAATACTCTCGAATGCTGCGGCAGCTGTATGCTCAGCGTCTCGATGCCGTCCAGTAAAGAAAGGCCTGACAATTGTCGTAGCAAAGGATGAGTCGATTGCTCCAACAAAGGCCGCTGCAAGTCCTGCTTGAGCATAGGCAGCGCAATGATCAGCTGGCGAATAGACATCGGGTTTGATGCATCAAAATTGGCAACAACTTCACGGGCAAACACCTGATGCTTGAGTGTATGACCTTGCGGTGCTGTGGCCAGCATAGCCAATCGGTGCTGTCGCTGTGCAGTCTCATCTAATCGGGCTGCCTGAATACTGGCAAAATCGATGCTGCTGATAGCTTTACCAATCTGCAGCTGGACCGCCTCGTAAGAATATTCACGCTCCAGCCGGGCACGGCCAGCGGCAGCAATTTTGTTTATCAACGCAGGCTGCAGCAGATAGCGCAGCAGAGTTTCAGTAAAGTTGCTGACATCACAAGCGATGTACTCTTGCCCTGGCACAAAGTAGTCGGCCATCTGCATCTGCGGCAAACCAAAATCCACATCAAGCTGCAACAACGCTACCTGATGGTTCATCAGCTCACAGCTTCGGTAGTTATAAGGCCCGTTAAAACCAACGACATTCAGACCAATTTTGCTGCGCGCCAGCAATTGGCTGTATTCCTGATGGGAGACGCCGCTGACAAACACCACTTTGTATTGATTGGCATACTGCTCAGCAAAACTCCGCGCCAACTGAATCGCCACGCCACGCCAGCCACCGTATTCAGCACCCACTCCCTCACCAAAACTCACAATCAAATCAATATCTTTGGCAATGTTGTACTGCCCCGTTGAATAATGAAATGAGCCCCAGTTCGCGCCAAAAGGCAGGTCGAGCACGGTTTTGTTACCCATGAACACCTGATACAGAGGCACAAAAGCGGATGACACCGGGGCAACCACATCAAACAATTTCGCCAGATATTCACAGTGCAAGCCTCGAAAGGTGTGGCATATCCCGGCGACAGAGGGAAATGGCAACCGTTCCAGACCTTTCGGCGCAATACTGGCCCCGCAGGCTTGGGGGTCAAAATAATAATCTGGAACAAAGCCTGCAGGTAAGCGCTGAACAGCTTCAGACAGGTCATCAACTGCAATATCAAAAGCCAATCTATCTGCCTGCCCATCAACCAGATTGGGTATCGACAACGACACCAAATCGGCATAAATCAGCAAACCAATACTTTGAAAGTTTGGATACACATCGTAGTTGATAAGCCCCAGCAAAATTCGCGGGCGCTTTACCTTGAGATTAGCTGCGTGTTTGGCTCGAAAATGATTGCGATATAGCAGAAAGTTAAGATTGTAGAGCGAAGGGCCTGCCGCCAGAGTTTCCAGCTTTCCCTCCAACGCCTGAATAACGGATACATCGTGTTGATACTGACTTTCAATCGCATGAATTTGCTGAATAACCTGGTCGACCATGACATACATCTTTGATTGCGATTAGATGTACGCAGCCTAAAAGGCTTAGTTGTTGCAAAAATCGGAATTAATCGCAGCTGGCATCAGAAGAATTCTGAGTTCTGTGTGCCGATAATGATGAAGAATAATGAGCCTTAGTCAGTCAGCTCACTGAGCTCTAGCAAACCAAATTTCAGTGCCAGCTGCAGCAGCTGATAGTCGCTCTGGACACCCAGCTTTTGGCAGATATTGGCGCGATGGGTGTGCACGGTTTTTTCGTTTAAATCGAGTTCACGTGCCGCAGTTTTGACGCAATAACCGCGCGCCAGCAGGCTGAATACTTGCTGTTCACGACTGGTCAGCTTGTCGAGCCCCGCTTGTTTTTGCGCACGTTCGCGCTGTTTTAGGTTGCGGGCCACGTCACTGCTTAAGAAAAACTCGCCCTCTGCGATGCGCTCTAGTGCCAACGTCAGTTCATCGGCAGCAGTGCGTTTTGACAGGTAAGCATGCACACCGGCCTCTTCGGCCTGTTGCACATAAGGATTGTTATCGTAAATCGAGACCATGATAAAACGAGCCTGCAACTGGCTATGTTTGAGCACTTTGATGAGCTCAGGGCCTTTGATGTCAGGCAGCGAATGGTCCACCAAAATCAAATCAAAGGTTTGCAGACTGGCTTGATTCAGCGCTTCTTTGCCACTCCCTGCTTGGGCGATGCATTGATAATCACCAATTGAATCAAACAGATGACAGAATCCATCCCGCACAATAGGATGGTCATCAACAACTAACACTGACCGGGGCATGCGTCACACTCATCCTTGGAAGCAACTGGCAAGACTTTAGCAAATGTGGGAACAATACAAAAAGGAATTTTTCCGCACCGATAACGCAGCTGCACTGCTTTTGCGGCATCTGGCTGTGGTGTTGCTGTATGGCACAGCCTTTTTGTGTTTCTACTTTTTCTCCCGCAACTTCTTTACCCATCAGGGCTGGTCGGCCTGGTACATGCCAGCAGGC
>CBFGPY010000116.1:0-7134 GCA_965650755.1 uncultured Chromatiaceae bacterium
AAAGTGCATGCCACACCGGCACAGCATTTTTCTGGCCGCGGTTTAAATGACAAAAACCAGACCCTTTGGGCGTCTTTTGTCATTGAATCCAGCCAGAAACGACTATTTTTCAGCGGTGACAGTGGTTACTTCAGTGGCTTTGCCGAAATCGGCCGCCGTTTTGGCGCGATAGATGTAGCAATGATTGAAACCGGCGCTTACGACGAACTTTGGGCCGATATTCATATGCAACCGGAACAAAGTTTACGCGCGCATTTAGACTTACAAGCGTCGTATCTGGTGCCTATCCACAACAGCAGTTTTGACCTCGCCATGCATGCCTGGTACGAGCCGCTGGAACGCTTAGCTGTTGCCGCTGAGGCTTATCAAGCACAGCTGGTGACGCCGGTATTTGGTGCTGCGGTAGATTTGTCGCAACTGAGTATCGCCCCTGCCCTGCACCATGCCTGGTGGCGGGAGTTGATGCCGGCGCAGGTGACTGAGCAGATCCAGCTGCAGATCCCAGCTTAACCGCAGCATCACCGACAAGCGCTGGGTACCACGTACTGGGTACCACGTACTGAGTACCACGAACCTGCATTTTCCGCCATTCCCAGAGTGAATGGCGTTCAACCGGCAACAGGCCAAACTTTTGGCCTGTTGAGATCCCGGTTTCACTGTACCGTACATCCTGTACATAAAAAACCGCAGCGATGCTGCGGTGCAGGGAACTCAGCAGCCAGGGATGACGCTGACTGCTAACAGTGCTTACAACGATAGTGCCTTTAACTTAAGAGTTGCGGATCAGGTAATCAAAAGCACCCAAAGATGCTGTCGCGCCTGAACCCATTGCAATGATAATTTGTTTAAACGGCGTGTTAGTCGCATCACCTGCGGCAAACACACCTTTCATCGACGTCTGACCATGGCTGTCGACGATGATTTCACCGCGATTGGTCAGTTCCAGCGTGCCGCGCAGCCATTCAGTGTTTGGCACCAGACCAATTTGCACAAAGATACCCGCTAAGGCCACATGTTTGGCTTCGCCCGTGACGCGGTCGGTATAGTTGATGCCAGTCACTTTGCTGCCATCCCCCAGCACTTCGGTGCTTTGCGCATTCAGGATGATGTCGATATTGCCCATCGACTGGGCTTTTTTCACCAACACGGCGTCAGCGCGCAGTTTGCTGTCAAATTCCAGTACTGTGACGTGCTCGACGATACCGGCCAGGTCAATTGCCGCTTCGATGCCAGAGTTACCACCACCGATGACGGCAACGCGTTTGCCTTTAAACAGCGGGCCATCACAGTGCGGGCAATAGGCCACACCACGGCCGCGATACTCTTTTTCACCCGGTACGTTCATCTCTCTCCAGCGCGCGCCGGTCGACAGGATCACCGTCTTGGCTTTCAGCACAGCGCCATTAGCCAGTTCCAGTTCAAACAATTCGTTTTGCGACAACTTGACTGCTTTTTGGCTGTGCATGATGTCGACTTCATACTGACGGACATGGGCTTCTAAGTTCGCCACCAGTTTTGGCCCTTCGGTTTCTTTCACTGAAATAAAGTTTTCGATGCCAACGGTGTCTGCTACCTGGCCACCAAAACGCTCAGCGACTACACCGGTATTGAGGCCTTTGCGCGCAGCATAAATCGCCGCTGCGGAGCCCGCCGGGCCACCACCGACGACCAGCACATCAAAATTGTCTTTTTTCGCCAGCGCTTCGGCCTGACGCGTTGCTGCTGAAGCGTCAACCTTATTCAGAATATTGCCAAGACTGATAGCGCCCTGCGAGAACTGCTCGCCGTTTAAATACACAGTTGGCACCGCCATGATGTTGCGGTTCGCGACTTCCTGCGGGAATACCGCGCCGTCAATCATCGTCGTGGTGATATTTGGGTTTACTGCCGCCAGCAAATTCAGCGCCTGCACCACTTCCGGGCAGGTCTGACAGCTCAGTGACACGTAAATTTCAAAATTGAGTTGGCCTGGCAGCGCAGCGATTTGCTCCAGTACTGCCGCTTCTTCTTTGATGGTGTGGCCACCAGAGTGCAATAAAGCCAGCACCAGCGAAGTAAACTCATGGCCCATTGGCACACCGGCAAAAGTCATCACTGTGCCTTTGGCTTGTGAGCGCACCTGCATCGAAGGGACACGGCTTGCTGTGGCGTTTTGCGTCACGACAATCAAGTCAGACAGGCTGGCGATATCATCAACCAGTGCTTTTAACTCTAAACCTTTTTCGCTCTGATCGGCTGCCAATGCCAGCTCCACCGGCGTTTTCAGATTCTGCAGGTAGCCTTTTAATGCTGATTTTAAATTGTTGTCTAACATGCGTAGTTCCTCTTCATGGCGAAATCTGGGGGTTGCCCGTTCCTGAGATGACCGGCAACCGGGTTGCTGTTTGATAAAGCTATCTTAGGCAAAACAACAAATCTTATAAAACGAATTAAACAGATAAATTCAATTTGTTTTATAGATTAAAATAAACAAAGGAGTTATGCGCCCGCAGAAATAAAACAGCCGGACAAAGTCCGGCTGTTTTTACGCAATGCTTCAATAAGCTCGCTTAGATTTTACCAACCAGGTCCAGTGATGGCGCCAGAGTTTTCTCACCTGGAGTCCATTTTGCCGGGCAAACTTCACCGTCGTGGTTTGCAACGTATTGTGCAGCCTGAACTTTACGGAACAGCTCAGATGCGCTACGGCCGATACCCAGGTCATGGATTTCAGCAACTTTCACGATACCTTCCGGGTTAATCACGAAAGTACCACGCAGGGCCAGACCTTCTTCTTCGATCATCACATCAAAGTTACGGGTAATTGTACCTGTTGGGTCAGCCACCATTGGGTAGTTGATTTTCTTGATAGTTTCAGAAGCATCATGCCAGGCTTTGTGCGTGAAGTGCGTGTCAGTAGACACTGAGTATACTTCCACACCGATTTCCTGGAATTTTGGATAGAAGTCAGCCAGATCGCCTAATTCAGTCGGGCAAACAAAGGTGAAGTCAGCCGGATAGAATACAACGACAGACCATTTGCCGATCAGGTCCTGATCAGACACAGAAACAAATTTACCCTGATGGAAAGCCTGAGCGCTGAATGGCTTGATTTTGCTGTTGATAATCGACATTTGTCGTTCTCCATGTTGTGGTTAATGTGAATGCTTTGTCTATAAAAGCTTTGGCGTTGCAAGCATAGTAGTGCAGTGTGACAATTGCGTATAACGAATAAAATGAATTTATGTAATTCATTTTATCGATTAAAAACTCATTTTTTGTACCACTGCGCTAAGGCGACTGCAAACTCAACTGCTGCAACAGACATGGGGCTGCAAGTGGCAGAACACAATAGATTTTTGCGAAAAAATCGCTGAATACGACCAGAGGACAAGTTCTGCCGACACATTGCAACATCAGGTACTGGCGACTAAGCTGCTTGAATGTTACACATTGATTAAGCGCCAGATTTCCGGCATACAACCAATTTTGCAGGCTCATGACCCAATTTAAACTCGACCTCAGTAAATTGTTCGAATTGCAGGTGTTGCTGATTGAAGCAGACCCTGATCTGCTGCATTTATTTAAACAAATGCTGCTGAATCTTGGGATCCGTAAAATCGAAACCGCCCGGCAAATCGACGATTTAATGGCGCGGGACACACCGGTCAGTGCGGATATTGTGTTTCTCGATTATGCCGTGGATACACAGATGACCGGCGGGGAAATTGTCGACTGGTTGGTGCAACACGGTATTTTGCTCAATCGTACCCGACTGGTACTGATGGCCCAGCAAAATGAGCGGGCACAATACGCCATCGAATACCCATACCATCAAATCAGTTATCTGGAACGGCCTTTTAATAAAGTCACGCTGGACCAGGAACTAAAACAGCAAGTCATGTTTGGTCCTATATTAAGGCCATTACTGACGCTGGCCGGGCTTGGCCGTTATGCCGATGCACTAAAACTACTGCTGCACACGCAAAGTCAGCCACTGCCGCCCGGCCTTGAACCCATACTGCAACGCCTCCGAGTCCAGCTGTTACTGGATTTACATAAGTTTGATGCGGTGATCCCACTACTCAAAGCCCCGATCGCCGAACAACAGGGCTGGGCGCTATGGGCATTGTACCGGGTCCGTTATGAACGCGGTGACTTGTCGGCCTGCCAGGCATTTTTGCTGGACGGTTCAGAAGAATTGGCCCGCTATGCGCAAAGGCGCGAGCTTTGGCAGATTTATCTGGCGTTGCAGGAGCGGGATTACCCGGCCGCTTTGCAGGTGGCTAATAAAATCCCCGCTGCCGGCATGTCCTGTAATCTGGTCCGGCTGGTGCATTTGGTGCTGTTTCTGGCAGGTGACGTCGAACGGGCGCAGGAATTTATCGAACGAAAACGTCGGTTAGCAGTGCGCGGTGACTTATATGTGCAGCTCACTATTGCCCAAACCAGAGCCGCGATCTGGCGTTTGCAGCACTGTACAACCGAGCAGCAACCCGAATTACAGCGCCAGATCGAAGCCTTGTTACAACAAATCCGCCAGGACAAAGCTGCTGCGGAATTTAGTGTATCTTTGGTCTTACTGGAGGTGCATTTACGACAATATGCCGAAGATGCTGACCACGCGTTACAGCTGCTGCAGGACCAGCTGCTTCAGACCGAATGGTCTAAACAACCGGTCAGTGTGTTATGTCATGCCGCTTTGGTTTATAGCAGCCTGAAACAACACCAGACCGCGTCCGACCTGCTGTTTTATGCAGATAATCAGTTGCAGCAAATGCTGGATAATTGCCATCGGGTGTTCAATGGCTGCCTGCATCAGCATGCTTTTGATTTGGTATTTGCCAGCGCTGCAGACAAGACCCTCGCCTATCAGCAGATTGCCAACCGTTATCTGCAACAACAAGAATTGCTCTGCGCGGCCAAAGCGCTGCGTCGTGCTTGTCGTTATGACCCACAGAATTCAACGTTACGCCAGCAGCTGTATGCTTTGATGCAGCAGCTCGGCATTCAGCGCTTTCGCGGTGTGAATTTGCCACAGGAACAAAAAGCCAGCGGTTAGGGGCTGTTGACGCGCTAAAACAGTACTTGTTCAACAAACCCGCCATAACCGCTCACCGGGTCCAGTAACTGGATCTCCAGTACCCAGATGCCACTGCGGACCTCTCCTTCACAGCCACCGAGCTGACCGGACGCATAAAGTTTGTGTGGAAAGTCTCCTACCCGATGGCCTTTGATCTGATGATTCAGCACCATGCCATGTTGGGCGGCAGCATCTGCCGCAACCTGATACAAAGCCGCCCCCGAGCAACCGGTTGCGCGCCAATGCGCGGCAACAAGGTCAAAAACCTGATGCACGGCCTGTCGCACCTGGTGATGCACCGGGTTGTCGCCAATGCAAAAAGTCGCACCAACGTCCGCTTCATGTCCGGCAAAAACCGGCCCCAAATCAATAAAAAAAATGTCATTGTCAGCTAAGCGACTGTCCGGTGCCGATGGTTCACTATAAATTTTCGCCGTGTTGTGACCGAAGCGGATTATTGGCGGATGCCACTGCTGTTCGGCGCCGGCCTGTTGCAAAACTGTTTTTGCAATGGCGATGGCTTCTGCCTCGCAGATGCCGGGCTTGAGCCTTTCGGCAATCTGTTGCAGGCAATCAAGCGCTACCCGTTGCGCCTCCAGCATCGCTGTCAGCGAAAAGCCAGCGCCGACGCGCTGTGCTGGCTGTTGTTCAAGCTGTTGATTTTCCATATTAAACCTCTAAAGAATTATATTGCGTGCAGCTTAACCTGTGCCAGCACTCATCCAGTATTTATTTTGTTGAAATGATGTAATTTTTAGCGCAATAATCAGCTGTCAGGACTTTGCTTGTCGCTGCGAAGACTGCTTTCTATACTGTAACTCCGACTAAAAAATACAAGGGAACGAACATGGCTTTGACCATCAGCTTTGACCTGCAAGAGCAGGATTTAGATTACTTCCGTCAATTGATGCAAAAAACTGAACGGGTTGTCAGTCATCATAGCAGCGAGGAGATCCTGAACGCCGCCAAAGCACTGGCAAGCGAAGTGCAGAATCAGGTACCGGAATTTGTCGCGATCCGCTTAAAACAGCTGGAAACCCTGGTGGCAATGGTTGAAGACAAAGATTGGGATCTGACTGAAGAAGAAAAGTTAGATGTGTTGTCAGCCCTGGCCTATTTCAGTAAACCAGAAGATTTAATTGCTGACCATGTACCGGTGCTTGGTTTCCTTGATGATGCCATTATGATTGAACTGGTAGTGCAATCACTGGCCGATGACTTTGAAGCCTACAGTGAATTCTGTACCTTCCGCCGTAATGAAATCGAACGTCGTGGCGAAGAAGCGCAGACCAGTAAAGCAGACTGGCTGGACACGAAGAAACAGGAACTTCATTCCTGGTTACGTCGCCGTCGGGCGGAAAAACGTGGTGGCGCGGGCGGTGGCGGTTTCCGCTCAGTGTTTTCATTCCGTCGTTAACACGGATGCAATCCAAGCCGGTATTCACCACAGCAGGCCTATTGGTGGGTCTGCTGTTTTTGATCTGCCCGCCGCTCTATGGCGGGCAGTTTAAGGTTTACCAGTACACCCAACACAATGGCGTGGTCGCCTTCAGTGATAAACCGCCCGCTGACAGTCCGTTTAAAGTATTACGTTATGACTGCTTTGCCTGCGGTATCCGCTCAGCCATCAACTTCAATACCACACCGCTGTTTTTACAGCATTATCACCGCGAAATTCTGACCGCTGCACAGCAATATCAGCTCGAACCAAGCCTCATCCGGGCGGTGATCCATGCCGAATCCGGTTTTAATCCCAAAGCCCATTCCAAAGCTGGCGCGCAAGGGTTGATGCAGCTCATGCCCGATACCGCCAAAGAGCTGGGTGTGGGTAATGTCTGGTTACCGCAGCAGAATATTCAGGCCGACACTGCTTATCTGGCCGGTTTGCTGCAGCAATTTAACGGTAACCGGCGCCTGGCGCTGGCGGCTTATAATGCCGGTCCTGGTGCCGTCAGCCGGCACGGTGGTGTTCCCCCTTATGCCGAAACACAGGCCTATCTGCAACGGGTCGATATCCTGTTACGTCGTTACCAGCAACAATCCACCACGCTCTGATCCGCCCTCTCACATTT
>CBFGPY010000117.1:0-7130 GCA_965650755.1 uncultured Chromatiaceae bacterium
TGTAAAATCTCGCACAAACGCAGCGTAACCGGGGTTTTACCGGTACCACCGACACTGATATTGCCGACTACCACCACTGGCACCCGTAAGCGCTGCTGCGTTTTCAGGCCTAAACGAAATGCCAGCCGGCGCGCTGCGCTTAGCAACCAAAACAGCAGACTGAGTGGTAATAACAACCAGCTCCAGCCGAATTTTTGATACCAGCTGCGCTCTAAGGCGTTCAAACACTGTCCCCAAACTGCATCTTATATAGGCTGGCGTAATAACCTTCCTGCGCCAGCAGGCTTTGATGGGTGCCGCGTTCAACGATGCGGCCCTGATCCATCACCAATATCAAATCGGCTTTTTCAATGGTCGACAACCGGTGTGCGATGACAATGCTGGTGCGGTTTTTCAGCAATTCATCCAATGCAGCCTGAATTTTTCTTTCAGATTCAGTATCTAATGCAGAAGTGGCTTCATCCAGAATCAACACCGGCGCTTGTTTTAACAAAGCCCTGGCAATGGCAATACGCTGACGCTGACCGCCGGATAACATCACGCCATTTTCACCAATCATGGTATCCAGCCCCTCTGGCAACTGCCGGGCAAATTCCATGACATGGGCTTTTTCTGCCACCAATTCCAGCTGTTCGCGGCTCAATTCCCCGCGGTAGGCGTATGCAATATTGTTGGCAATGGTGTCGTTAAACAACACGACTTGTTGTGACACCACGGCAATCTGCCGGCGTAAACTGCTTAATGTGCAGTCCTGCACTCTGTGGCCATCGAGCAGACTTTCGCCCTGGCTGATTTCATAAAACCGCGGTAGCAAACTGGAAATCGTAGTTTTGCCGCTACCGGAACGGCCAACTAAAGCCACAGTCTGACCAGGCTCAACGTCAAAATTGATGTCTTTTAATACCAGCTGCTCATGACCCGGGTACTGAAAATTCAGACCTTGTACTGATAAAGCACCGCGCACGTTTTCCAGCTCCACAGTGCCATGGTCTTGCTCAGGTTGCTGGTCCAGCACAGCGAATACCGACTGAGCGGCCGCCATACCTTTTTGGAACTCACCATTGATAGTCGTCAGCTGTTTCAGCGGTTTTAACAACATCGTCATTGACACTATGATGGTCGTAAAAATACCCGGCGTCAGTTGCTCAAGCATTTCGGGAAAACTTGCCATATACACGACAAAAGCCACGGCAAAAGAGGCAATTACCTGAATAAGCGATACCGACATAGCCCGGGTGGATTCGAGTTTGACATCGAGCTGACGGTTTTGGTTATTGACGCCGGCGAAGCGCTCCGCCTCCAACTGCTCACCACCAAAAGCCAGGATCACCTTGTGGCCATTGAGCATTTGCTCAGAGCTGCTGGTTACATTGCCCATTGAAGATTGCATACGTTTACTGATCGAGCGGAACCGTCTGGAAACGGTCGCGACAATCACGGCAATCAGCGGCGTAATGACTAAAAATATCGCCGACAATTGCCAGCTTTTGTAAAACATCACAGCAATCAGACCAATCACCAGCGCGCCTTCGTGCAGCAACGCAGCTAAGGCTTTACTCGAGGCCTGTTTAATTTGCTCGGCGTCGTAGGTGATACGGGAGATGAGTTCGCCGGTACTGTGCTGGTCGTGGTAACTGACCGGCAGCTTGATCATATGTTCAAACAATTGCTGGCGCAGGTCTTTTACCACATTGGTACCAGCCCAGTGCAGGCAATAAGTGGCGATAAAATTCAGAATCCCGCGGATGGTAAACATCAGGATCAACGCCAGCGGGATCATGGCGAGATAGTCATAGTCTTTTTCAGCGATGCCGCGGTCGATAAAATCACCAAACTTGGCGATAAACAGGGCATCAATCAGGGCATAACCAATCATACCCAAAGTCGCCAGAATAAAACCGCCACGGTACGGTTTCATATAACGCATAAGGCGGCGGAATGTAGCAGTCGTCGATGGCTGGGGAGCGGTCAAAATGGCTTTCCTGACAATAACAAAACCCCGGCATTCTACCTGTTTAATCAGCGGGTTTCAGCATATCCCCTGCTATTTTTCCAGCCAGCGCGCAAAGCGGCGTGGCCTGTGGTGCTGGTATTGCATTGACTCAGCGCTAAGATGCAGTCGCACAGCCCCACTGTCGGCAGTGTTCAGCAGTGGAATTTGCAGCAGACTTAACCGGGCTTTAGTCTCTGCCGCGGGATGACCAAACTGGTTCTGAAAGCCGCTGCTCACCAATGCTATTCGGGGCTTTAACGCCTGCAGAAAGGCCAGACTGCTGGCCGTTTTACTGCCATGATGACCGAGCACCAGCACATCAATGCCACCAAACTGCCGGGCGAGAGTATCCGCCAGCACCATTTCGCGCCGGCCCAAATCGCCGGGTAACAACAGCCGGTATCGCCCGGTATCAATCAGTACCACGCAGGAATCCTCGTTGGCCGGTTCTGCCTGATAAGTGCCGGCCCGAAACGCCTGTAAGCGCACACCGCGCCAGGACTGCGGTAAATCCAGACAATGAAACCGCGGTGCCAGCCGGCGGATATCGCTGACGAGCACCGTCTGCGGATAACGCGCGCGTAGCAGTGGCCAGTCGCCGCTGTGGTCGCTGTCATCGTGGCTCACTACCACATAATCCAGCTGGCGGATGCCAAGAAAACGCAAAAAGGGCAACACCACCTGACGGGTTGCACTCACTGCGCCGTAGGCAGGCCCCAAATCAAACAAAATCGCGTCTTCGCCTTGTTGCAACAAGGCGCTGCTGCCCTGCCCGACATCCAGCAGATGAAAAAACAGCGGTGGTGGCATTTGTGCTGTCGACGGCCGCCCTGCCGGCCACGGCTGGTCGCCGCTGCACAGTAAAGGCAAGAGCGGAAACAACAGCGGCAACGCCGCCCATTGCCAACGGCCGCGACAAAACCAGCCAAGCAGCAAAGGCGGAAACAGCAACAAAGCACTGTACCAGGGCAGCGCCGGCAGACTCCACCAACCATCGGCCAAAGCTGCCCATTGCAAGGCCTGCAGCAGTGGCCAATACAACAGATCCAGACTTTGCCAGGCTAATTCAGGCACAGTGCCGGCCAGACTAAACCAGCCAAACAGCAGCAATAACAGCGGAATACCGAGGATCGTCATCAGCGGCAACAACAATAAATTCAGCCAGAGTGCAAAAGGTGCGGCGCCCTGAAACAATAACAGGCCTATCGGCAACAGCAACAAACTAAAGCCGAGCTGAAAACTGACAAAACGCCGGCACAAAGGCAAAAAGCCAGGCCTGAGTGGCTGCTGCCATTCCAGTAACGCCAGTAGCGCCAGAGCCAGCGCCGACAACCAAAAGCTAAAACTCAATAACCAGAAAGGCCACAGCAATAACAAAGCAGCGCTCATCAGCCAGCTGAGTTGCCACAAGGACGCGCGCTGCCAACATAACCGCAACAGCACCAGCACTGATAAGGTCAACACCGCCCGCAAAGTCGGGATGGCAAAACCGGCAAGCGCCGCATACCCCCAGGCTACCGATAAGGCCAAGCCCCATAACAGCAAACTACGCCAAGGCTCAGGCAGCCCCAGCCTCGCAATCAGCGGTTTGGTCAACACACAGAGTCCAAACAACAACGCGATATGCATGCCCGAAATCGACAACAAATGCGCCATCCCGGCATGTTGCACCCCAAGCCATAATTCATCGCTGAATGGTCGCTCACCAATCGTCAGGGCCAGCCACATTGGATAAGCCGCATAATGCCGGCAGCAGGCAGCAAAACGGTCTGCCAGCTGCTGGCGCAGGCTGGGTGTATCCATCAGCAGCTGTGCCCGCGCGCTGCTTTGCACTGTGGCAACCGCGACTATGCCATCGACCATCGCATTGGCTTCACGCCAAGGGCTGCCGGGGTTAGCGAGGCCTCGTACTGCTTTTAATTTCACCGGCAGACGCCAGAGTTGACCGGCTTTGACTTCGGGCAGCATTTCGCCCGATTGCGCATACCAGCGGACTTCGACTAACTGGCCGGCGGCGACTTGCATTTTTTCTGCGCAGTCGTCACTGAACTGCAAGACAAAACGGCTATTTTCGACGAATTGACGCGGCAGACTGACCACTAGTCCGCAAACTTCTGTGGTATGCTCGGCCACAACTTGTGCACTGCTGTGCTGATGCTGTTGTAACTGCCAGCACAGAGACAACAAATAGGTGATGGCACCGCAGATAAACGCGTGGTAATGCCTCAATCGGGTTGGCAACAATGGCGTGGCAGCAAGCGCAATCAGGCAGACCAGAGCCAGCGGACGTAACGGCGGTAATTGCTCCAGCCACAACGCCAGCAACGCTGCGGCCAAGACACCAAAGCTAAAACGTTCCATGTTTCAATTTGGTTAATGAGATGTAATGGCTAAGAACTTTATTAAAAAATACCTGCCAGATCCAGATCTGATCAGAAATCATAAATCGATGCAGATCTTTGGCAAATTCCTGCATGACGGCAATTTGTGGCATCTGCACCGCCGCTCGGCCCGTGGCGCTTTCGCGGCCGGTTTGTTCGCCGCTTTAATGCCGATGCCGGGCCAGACTGTACTGGCGGCTGCACTCGCCATTATTTTTCGCTGTAATATTCCGATCGCCGTGGCGTTATGCTGGCTAACCAACCCGTTCACCATGGCACCAATTTTTTACATTTGCTACAACATCGGCACCTGGGTATTGGGCATGCCGCCTCTTAATGTCGAGTTTCATGCCACTTTTGAGTGGCTGATCGCCAGCATTGACTCGGTCGGTAAACCATTCTTGGTGGGCAGTCTGATTTTCGCGGCGATGGTGTCGACGGCCGCCTGGTTTTTAATTGACTGGTGCTGGATTATCGCAGTACGCCGCGCCTGGCGTAAAAGAGCCGAACGGCACAACACCGCGGTTTAATCCGGCAGATGAAAGCAAAACCCGTCCCCCGCCGCTTCTGGCAACTGCCTGATGCAGAGCTACTGCGCCAGCAGCCCTGGTTCCAGAAATTTGGTCCAAAGCTGAATAACACCGCCTTATGGCGCTTGCGGCGCCGTTCTTTGCAGCGCGCCTGTGCGGTCGGTTTGTTTTGTGCCTGGCTACCGTTGCCCATTCAGATGCTGCTGGCGGCGGCGCTGGCTGTGCGGTTGCAGGCGCATTTGCCGCTGGCGCTTGGCCTGGTCTGGCTGAATAATCCGCTGACGTTGCCGCTGTTGATTGTGGCTGGTTATCAGGCTGGTGTAGCGATTTTGCAGATGCCGGTGCAGGAATTTGTCTTTGAAGCCAGCTGGCAATGGCTGGCCGCATCGCTGCATCAGGTCGGTGTGCCACTGCTGACCGGTTCTGTGTTGCTGGGGCTGTTGTCGGCTTTACTGAGCTGGCCTTTGTCGGCGCGAATCTGGCATTTTCACCTGCGCCAGCGTCGCGCCAAAGCCCGTTTAATCAGGCAAAGCCGTTAGTTTCTAATACTGTCCTAACACTTGCGCAGGCTCAACACGGGCGGCGCGGCGCGCCGGGTAAATAGTGGCCAGCAGACTCAGCACCAAAGCGACGCTGACGGTCAGCACCACATCCGGCCACTGAATTTGCGCCGGCAAAGTGTCAATAAAATAGATGGTTGGGTCGAGCAGACTGCGCCCGAGCAGTGTTGACACCAAACCAAACAGATTTTCAATCTGCCAAGCCAGCACCAGGCCGGTCAGCGCGCCCCACAAAGTGCCTTTGACGCCATTGAGCCACCCCAGCCAGATAAATGCCCGTACCAGCACCGCAGGCTTAGTGCCCATCGTCAGTAAAATCGCAATATCGGCCTCTTTTTCCCGCACCGCCATTACCAGCGTCGCAACGATATTAAAACAGGCCACGCTAATCACCAGTGCCAGTACCAGATATAAGATACTGCGCACCATCTGGATATCCTGATATAAATGGCCCTGGGTGCGGAACCAGTCCAGCATGTAGACATAATCGGTGGCCTGATTGCCAAGTTCCCGCGCGACATTGCCCGCCTGAAAGATATCCTGAATTTTAAAGGCAAAACCCTGCACTGTACCCGGCGGCATTTTCAGCCAATCCGCCAGCGCATCCAGTTGCACCCAGATTTGCTGATAATCGAGTTGCCCGCCAATACCGACAATAGCAATGACTTCAAGTAAGACGTTTTTCTGGCCGGCCAAATCGCCTTGTTCGGTCAGTTCGGGCAACATCAGTTGCACCTGCTCGCCGACTTTAACGCCGAGTTCTTTTGCCACGCCCTCGCCTAAAATCACTTGCTGCGCTGTAGGCTCAGTCAAGGCACCACTTTTGACAAATAAATCAAGCTGACTGATGCCACTTTCATAAGCTAAATCAATCCCCCGCACTGCAATGGCTTTGACCTTCCCCTGTGCGCGCAATAAGCCGTCGGTACGGATATAAGGCGCTGCTGCGACCACGCCTGGCTCACTGCCGAGCTGCTGTAATTTCGCCGGCCAGTTGGCGATTGGTTTGTCAACCGCCTGCAGTTCAACATGGGGGATCACATTAAGCAGCTTTTGTTCCAGCGCCTGCTCAAAACCATTCATCACCGACAACGCCAAAATCAGAATAGCTACGCCAAGGCCTATGCCCCAGGTTGAAGATGCGGCAATAAAACGGATAAAGGCGCTGCTGGAACGGGTGTGGCGATAACGCTGTGCCAGCTGCCAGGACAGGCTAGCCATGCAGCTCTCCTAATTTGCCATCCCGCATAGACAGTTGCCGGTCGAGTTTGGCCGCCAAATCCGGGTCATGCGTCACCACAATAAAGCTGGTACCGAGGTCACGGTTTAATTCGCGCATCAGCTGATAAATACTTTCGGCAGTCTGATGGTCCAGATTACCGGTGGGTTCATCCGCCAGGATCAGTGCAGGTTCGCCAACGACAGCCCGGGCAATAGCGACACGCTGGCGCTCACCACCGCTGAGCTCGGACGGCCGGTGCGTCAGACGATGCCCAAGCCCAACCCGTGTTAACATCTGCCGGGCTTTATTTAATGCATCAGCTTGCGACACACCACGGATCAGCAGCGGCATCGCGACATTCTCTTCGGCGGTAAAATCCATCAGCAAATGATGGAACTGATAAATAAACCCCAGTTGCTGATTACGCAGCTGCGATTTTTGGGT